>JBKCFW010000196.1:0-5907 GCA_046303675.1 bacterium | reverse complement strand
CTTACTAAAGATCACTAGCCCAACAAATAACGTGATTAGCATAAATACGGCGCTGTACAATAACCCCGACGGATCATGATTGCCTGCGCCGAGGATTGAATATCGAAAACTTTCAACCAATGGTGAAAGTGGATTTAAGTTTATCCAAAACTTTAACCGCTCATCATTGATGGCAGAGATTGGATACACAACGGGTGTAGCATACATCAACAACTGCACAGCAAATCCGATCAAGACGGTAAGGTCGCGATACTTAGTGGTGAGTGAGGATATTATTATCCCTATACCTAAGCCGAGGCCGGCCATGATGATTATGATGAGGGGAATTAGTAATATAGTTGAGGGTGTTAATGTGTTAATTTGTTGATTCGTTGATTCGTTGATAGTATACCACGTAATTGAAAGTATCAACAGTATAAATTGAATACCAAATTTTACAACGTTGCTGACGACGACGGAGAGGGGCATGATGAGGCGGGGGAAATACACTTTGCCGAAGATTCCGGCATTAGCAACAAAAGTGTTGGAAGTAAGCGAAAGGCAAGAAGAAAAATAATTCCAGATGGTCAGTCCGCTCAAATAGAATAACACAGGCGGCACCCCATCAGTAGAGATGCCCGCGATCTTGGTAAAGACAACAAGAAAAATTAAGGTGGTGAAGAGTGGCTGGATGAAATGCCAGAGCGGACCTAAGATCGTTTGTTTGTACTGCGCAGTGAAGTCACGCTTGACAAACATCCACAACAGATCTCTGTAACGCCAGACATCTTTGAAGTTGATGTCGAGTAGGTGGGATTGGGGTTTTATTTCTAAGTCCCAGGTTGATTCGTTGATTTGCTGATTCGTTGATTTGTTTAGGTGATTAGTTGTTGAGGCGTTGAGATGTTGATTCGTTGATTTGTTGATTTGTTGAGAAGTTGAGGGGTTGATTTGTTGATTTGTTGATTCGTTGATTTGATCAAAGGAATCTGCAATATCAAAAGTACCTTGATTTTTTTCGTGATTATCTCTTCTCAATTCTTCACTCATCAAATCCAAAACAGAATTTTTTATATGCCTAATCCTCTAAACGAATCAACGAATAAACAAATAAACGAATCAACCCTTAAACATCCTCATCCACCCTCTCCTCTTCCTTCCTTCAACATCAAAATAATCCGAAGCATACTGCCTTGAAGTATACCCATAATACCCGGCATAGCCGTATCCTTTATATCCATAATACCTGCCATACCCCCCGGTGAGTTGAAGGTCATTGATCACCAGACTCATGTGCGGCAATCGCTTGCCCTGATAGATCTCGTCAATAAATTGTACCTGCTTCTTGTGGGAATAATTATGTCTGATAATGTAGGCTGTTGCATCGGCAAATACACCTAACTCAAATCCGTCACTTACCAGTCCAACCGGTGCAGAATCAATCACCACATGATCAAAACGTTCTTTAACCTCGTCAAATAATTGTTTCACGAGCGGATCAAGGATCAACTCAGAAGGATTAGGCGGCACAGGACCACAAGAAATGATAAACAGATTGGGAAACCCTTCAACAGGAATGATAATCTCATCGAGGTTAGCATTGCCCATTAAATAATTGGTGATCCCTTTTTGTCCTTTTCTATCCATATTAAAACCCTTCAAGACCTTGGGTTTTCGTATGTCAAATTCCATCACCACCACCTTCTTTCCTGCAATCGCCAATACACCTGCGAGATTTGTACTCACGAATGTTTTTCCTTCCCCACTGACACTGGAGGTTACGAGAATGGTCGACTTCTCCTTCCTTGGCAGGATATACTGAAGATTGGTTCTCAGAATTCTAAACTGCTCTGAAATGTACTTCCGATCTTTCGTAGAAACAATCAATACATCTTTATTATCTGAGTGACCAATTTCACTTAGTATTGGAATGGTTGAAAATTTTTCAATGTCAGCTCTTGAGTTGATCTTGTCGTTTAATACATCTTTCAAAAGCGCAAAGCCAATCGGTATCGCAAGTCCGATCAGAATAGCTGTTGTGTACATGGATCTTGAATCCGGACTCACAGGCCATCCACCGGAGTATCCTGGTTCAAGTATTTGTATGTTCGATAAGGTTGAGGCAGTACTGATCGATGTCTGGATCTTTCTTTGCAACAAAGTGGAATATAATTCTTCCATTACCTTTTGCTGTCGGGTGATCTCCAACAATCTTCTGTCCTTGCTCGGCATTGCTCTTAGTTCACTGCTGGCCATTTGCTCTGCCTGCTGCATCGACTTAAGTGCTGTTTGATAACTGTCTTTTAATTGTCCCAATGTAAGTAGGATCTCATTCCGCAATTTATTCATCGACATATCCATATCACGAATGATCGGATTGTCTTTAGGAATCGTTTGCAATGAGATCTCTCTTTGTAACTGCAACTTGTTATGCTCTGTGATCAATGAAGCAACCATCGTCGCATCCTGAAGACCCGTATTCAATGGAATACTTTTCCCAGCATTTTTTGCATCACGAATATAATTGATCAAAAACTCCAGCAACTTCAACTTCATTGTCTGCTCAGAGATCTGTTGATTGGAAGCCTGCATCTTTTCATAATAGCCTGAAGCCTGCTCCGGCAAACCAACTACTTTATTGCCTTCTCTAAAACCCTGAAGCTGCGTCTCAACACCAACCAGATCAGCTCTTGCCTGCATCAACTGATCATCAATAAACGATAAAGCACTGTTTGCGCCCTCACGTTTATCCTGCAAACTAAATTCCTGATAGGCAGAAAGAAAACCATTCACCACATCTTCCGCAATTCTTGGATGCTCAGAATAAAAAACAAAACTCAACACATTCGCGCCTTTTGATACCGTACCCACCTGAATTTGTCCGGCAAGCGATCTCGCCAGATCTCTTTCAGGGGTCCAGGTACAAATGAATTCATTGGTCAATCCAAAATCTGCAACCGACTTATCCATAATGAACCTTCCTGCAGCAAGTTGAAATTCGGATCCAAACGCAATCCTTTCTCCACCCTGATTTACGATGAAGTGATTGTTGTCGATCGCCTTAATTTCAAAAGATAAACCATGCAAAGAATCAGCAACAGAAAGTATGCGCAGTTGAACAGGACTTGACGGATTATGGATAAGTCTGTTTCGAACATTGCCCTTGTAATAATAACTCTGCTGCACATTCGCTTTTCGTAATGCAATTCTTGCCATGGCTGTTGAACGGATCAATTCGATCTGATCGTCCATTGCTTTCGTACTAACTGTAGTTGTAATGATATCGCCCAACTTATCTCCCGAACCTGAAGATCCCACAGGCTTGTCAGTTTTAATCAACACCTTCCCCGATGCAGAGTAGATGGGGTTGATGTAACGAAGTCTTGTGTATGTTACCCCATACGCAATAACAACACCGAGTATCAGCCACGGCAGGAGATAGAGATACTTGAAGATATATTCACGCGGACTAAATTCTACCGCGGCTTTAACTTTTGTGTTTATGGTTTCATGCTGCATGAAAGAGAATTACCTGGAAAATAAATTGACCAATATGGTTAATGCTGAGAGTAGACTCAATCCAAAACTAACATTGCGCATCCACGACTGATCAGCAGAGTTTACTTTTCCTTTTCGCATATCAACAAAAACAATATCATTCTGCTGAAGATAATAGTATGGCGAATTAAATACATCCGGCTTGGTAATATCTATTCGCGCAAAGACACGCTTGCCATCCTGTTCTCTGATGACCAATATATTATCACGCCTACCAAAAAATGTCATGTCGCCTGCAAAAGTCAGTGCTTCAAAAATATTTGTATTAGCACGTATCAGCGGATAGACTCCGGGGTTGTTCACATCACCAAAAACCGTGATCTTTAAATTGATAAAACGTATCACATAATACGGATTCGTAAGATACTTGTCCTTCAACTTACTATTCAGTAAAGCGGTTATCCCTTCTTTTGTCAACCCCTCCACATTCAATTTACCTAACTGCGGAAAGAAAATCATTCCTTCATTGTCCACCTCATAAACATTACCCGGAGCACTTACCCCGCTGCCTGGTATACTTGCCTGAGACATTCCGGAAGTAGTGGATGGGATGGACCCAGTATTGAACATTGCACTGGCAACTGCATTGTCACTGAAAACAGCAATGCTGATCTGATCCCCTTTCTGTACCTTTTGTTCAGGCACTTTAAATTGACTGAATTTGGTTGAGTCGATCTCTCCCTGCATGTATTGCAATTGCTTATAGGTGGTGCAGGATGACAGCATCAGTGCAAGAGAAAGAATAAGCGATAATGACTTTATGAATGTTTTCAACATCATCTGTTTAAAATATTCGGGGTTGATTCTGTGTTTTCAATACGCAAGGATTTATGGTATTTTTTCTAACGAGCTTGCCCAGTGACTTTAATCACCGCCTTCTTCTCAAGCTTAGCTGTCAATACAAAACCTAAACTATCGATGCGGACTTCAATCGTGTTGTTGCCTAAAATACGTGTAATACTTCCAGTCGCTCCCATCATCACGCCCGTCTTCAACATTACTTTATCACTTTCTTTTAAATCAATGCTAGCCACCTGAACATCCTCATACTCAGACATGAATTTTTTGATCTCAACGATCTCTTCATCCCTCACAATGGCAGGCTTACCGTTCCAGTAGACAAAGTTTAATACGCCATCAACAAAGCGAACCTCTGACCTGATATTTTCACTGACCCTTACAAACACATAACTTTTGAACAACGGTTCTTCAATAGTCTTGATCCGGTCACTCCACTTCCGCCTGACCTTATTCAACGGACAATATGATTCAAATCCTTTTTCTAAAAGTAACTTGTGTACTTTTTTTTCCCAACGTGGTTTGGTATAAATGGCAAACCAATATTGTTCTTCGTTCTTCATGGATTTTTATGGCTTCGCCACCTCAGTCACATTCCTTTTCAAAAAGGAAGATGACTGATCATCCTTGCCACAGCATAACATTTCCAACTGCCCAACATACGGAACCGGCTGTCGAAAAAATGCATAATGAAGCAAAGAGCAAATGGTGTTATTATTGCCCAAGGGCTATGGTTGGTTTTTTATTGAAATTGGATCGAAAGCATACACTATACCGATAAGTAGTAGTGAGCTTATGGAATATACAAATATAATCTAATAAAAAGTTGATAACAAGTGTGGTATACAATGCAGGGACAAGGGACGAGGCCTGCCTGCCGGCAGGCAGGGACGAGGGATACAGCCAACGACAAGGGACGGGGGACGAGGGACAAGGGACAAGGGATACAGCCAAAGACAAGGGACGGGGGACTAGGCCTGCCTGCCGGCAGGCAGGGACGAGGGATAAGGGATACAGCTATTGGCATTAAAAATTTACTATAGAATATGAGATTTAATTTGAAGTGTGTTGGCAAAAAAAGAAAGTTTGCTTGATAGAGTTGACTATTAAATACAAAAGCGAAAAATTTTAAGTTTCTGCGCTTTTGTAACTATTAAATAAACTTAACTACTTGTTATAGATCTCAATTACCAGCCGAAAGGTACTAGCATCGATTTTTGTTTAATCAAGCGGGATGTCACGCTTCAACAAATTGTCGCGATTTGCCATTTCCCAGGCAGTATAAAACACCAACTGAGCACGTTTTGCAAGAAGCGAGTAATTGATCTTGTCCGGCGTATCTGTTGGCTTGTGATAATCCGCCTGTAACATTCCGTCGTAATAGAATATGATGGGGACGCCTTTTCTGGCAAAATTGAAATGATCGCTTCTGTAGTAGATGCGATTTTGATCATTTGGGTCATTGAATTTGTAATCAAGGACCATGTTGACGTACTTTTTGTTTACCCCTTCACTGATCGGCTTCAGTTCAGAACTCAATTTATCATCTCCAACGACATAGACATAATTCAA
>JBKCFW010000195.1:0-18081 GCA_046303675.1 bacterium | reverse complement strand
TTAAGAGACGTTTTTTATTTGTACGAGAAAGGTGCTTTCAAAATAGGATCATCAAAATTCTTTAATTTTCATATACGAATACAGCATATGCAAAAGAAAATTCAAGCGTTGATCAATTTTATCTTGTTCGGTCTTATGATTTGGATAAACGCTCTGGCAAATATCCTACCCATCAACGGATACAACACCGGACAGGTATCTGCGATGTATCCAAACTTTTTTGTGCCCGCAGGATTTACATTCAGCATTTGGGGGCCTATTTATATACTACTAGCAGGATATGTAATTACCACCATATTTATGGGCTTTAGCAATAAGCCCCAACAGGTCTTGATGGTAACGGAAAAAGTTAATACTCTTTTTCAAATCACTTGTGTGCTTAATGCGGCGTGGATCGTTTCGTGGCATTATTTATATCTTGAAATTTCCCTGATCATCATGATTGCAATGTTGGTCATGCTCGTAAAAATATACTTGCTTATAAAGCCAACTAAGTTTTCTGTCAACATATTCTCACGACTTTGGATTTACCATGCATTTGTCGTTTATCTCGCCTGGATTTCAGTGGCCACGATTGCAAATACTACAGCATTGTTCGTTGGTATCGGTTGGCAAGGAGATCCCTTATCGCCTCAATCATGGGCGATCATGCTTATTGCTGTCGCACTCATACTCGGAATTTTATTTGTGGGCAGGCTCAAGGAACCAGCCTTTGGATTTGTGTTGGTGTGGGCTTTTTTTGGCATCTATGCTGGCCAAATTGATGCAGCAACGAATGTGGGACTGACCGCTGCGATCTCATGTTGCATCTTATTGGCCTTGACCTTCACAATCCTCATTAAAAGTCCCAAAAAGTCCTAATAGCGCATTTGTTTGTTTAATTTTGCCCCCAAGATGATCAGTTTAAATTGTATTGATGTATTTCGTCGAAGCGTAAGTGATTTCCATTTGCATAACAATGTGGACGCTGAAATGAACAATCCCTTTTTGAAGGGCAGTCTGGAGCATATACTCTACACAAAGAATTATATAGACACGGTACAGTGGCATCTGGAAGATATTGTACGTGATCCGGGTATTGATCCTGTGGCAGGACTTGCATTAAAACGTAGAATTGATAAATCCAATCAGGACAGGACTGATCTTGTTGAGCAAATTGATGATTACTTTCTCTCGATCTATAAAGACGTCGTGATCAGTAATAATGCCACCCTGAATACAGAGAGTCCAGCCTGGGCGATCGATCGGTTGTCAATATTGATACTCAAAATATGGCACATGAATGAGGAGGTGATCAGGCCCGGTGCCTCAGACGAACATAAAGCGAAATGCAATTCAAAACTTCAGATATTACTTGAACAAGAAAAAGATCTCTCCCATTCAATCGATGAATTGATCGAAGATATTGCCTCAGGCAGGAAGGTGATGAAAGTCTACAGACAAATGAAAATGTACAACGATCCTTCTTTGAATCCGGTGTTATACAAGTCCAAATAACATGATGGCATCCACTTCAAGAGAAAAAATTCTGGTAATGCGTTTTTCAGCATTGGGAGATGTAGCGCTTACTATTCCGGTATTAAAAGCATTTCTGGAATTGAATCGGGATAAAGAATTGGTGATGTTGAGCAATCAGCAGTTCTCGGGTCTGTTTGAGGGCATTGAACGTTTGAGTTTTATTGGCGCCGATCTCAAACACAGGCATAAGGGCTTCATAGGGATTTTCAGGATTTTCAACATGGTTCGTAAGCAGGTTGAATTTTCTACTGTTGTTGACCTTCATAGTGTTATCCGCACCTATTTACTCAGGTGTTTGTTTACAGTACTCAAAAAAAGAACTGCGGGGGTAAAAAAGTCGCGATTCGAAAATTATGCGCTGACAAGAAAAGAAAATAAAGTTTTTCGCCCTTTGCCCCATGCAACAGATCGCTATATAAAAGTTTTTCAAGCCCTTGGTTTTTCTGTTGCTCCTATATCAACTGATATCATTACCAACGACAACAGAACGGTAGTCAGAAAAAAAATCAAGATCGGTTTTGCCCCTTTTGCGCAGCACAATCATAAAATGTATAACCTTGACAAGTTCAAGGAAATCGTTAAGCATTTTGACAAGACACCTTACAAGTTGTATTTTTTTGGAGGCGCCGTTGCTGAAAAATTATTGATCGAAAGATGGGAAAAGGAATTCAAGCAAGCTGTTGCTATTGATCGTAGTACAGGACTGAACAAGGAATTGACGATCATAAGCGAGTTAGACGTAATGATCTCTATGGATTCTGCTAACATGCATTTAGCTTCTTTAGTGAATGTACCTGTGGTTTCCATTTGGGGTCCGACACATCCGTTTTCAGGCTTCTATGGCTTGCATCAAAACCCCTTGAATGCCGTTCAAGTAAATGATCTTTCTTGCAGACCTTGTTCGGTGTTTGGCAGTAAACCATGTTGGAGAGGCGATCATGCATGCATGCAGCAGATCACGCCCTCCATGGTTATTGAAAAAGTTGAAAGCATGCTTGTTAATAATGCCGGTTAGCTTCTTCCCCCGAGATTCTCCTTTTGACAATGAATCATTTCCGATTTTGGGAAAATTCTGTCATATTTCGGCTTTGATGGAAGGAAAGGCATCAGGGTCAACCGCCAAACCAACAACTTCTTACTAATTTTGTTATTCAATCACAACATAGACATATGATCAAGACTGGAAATATCACGGTGAGTATCTATACAGAAATGACTCCTAACCCGGAGACGATGAAATTCGTGGCCAACAAATTGCTCTACCCGGGAAAGAGTGTTGATTTTCAAGATATTGAAAGTGCCAAACCATCACCCTTGGCTGTTGAATTATTCAGTTTTCCTTTCGTAAAGAGCGTTTTCATTGCCAGTAATTTTGTTACGCTGACCAAGACCATGGAAAGCGATTGGGAAGATATCAAACCTTCAATGCGTCAGTTTTTGAAAGATTACCTGGAAGATGGTAAAGTTGTGGTGAATGAGGATGAGCTTCCTGTTACCCAGGCCACAGACGGTAATATCATCCTTTCAGAAGATGGTGATGTGGTGAAGAGAATCAAAGAATTGTTGGAGAATTATGTTAAGCCTGCCGTCGAGATGGATGGCGGAGCTATTCAGTTCAAGAAATTCGAAGATGGAGTAGTAACACTGATGCTTCAGGGAAGTTGCAGTGGCTGTCCTTCATCGATGATCACCTTGAAGTCTGGTATCGAAGGCATGATGAAGCGCATGATCCCAGAAGTTGCAGAAGTTGTTGCAGAAGCAGAATAACTATTCTATCTGGACTCCCCCTGGAATGTATCCATGGATTTATAGACCCCAAAAACTTGTCCCACAATAAAGTCAAACCATCTTTGTGGCAGTATTCCCTTAAAGAAAGGCATAGCGTAAACTAGCAATGGCATTCGTCCATATATTTTGTTCTTTTCGATCGCCTTTAAAACACCTGCTGCTACTTTCTCTGGTTTGAGCAATGGAATGATCCGGGAACGAACACCCTTGAACATACCTGTATCAATATAGTATGGGGTGATGGTACTAACTTTCACCTGTGTCTCGCCTTGCTCGAGTTCCAACCTCAGCGTCTCGCTCCAACCGATAAGCCCCCATTTACTGGCCACATATGCAGAGAGCTTAGGGTGAGCAGCCATGCCGGCTGCTGAAGCTATATTTACAATATGCCCTTTTTTTCTTTCGATCATTCCGGGTAGAAGAGATCTTGTAAGATACATGCAAGCATTCAGGTTGATGTTGATCGTTTTTTCGATCTCATCGTCTGTGTGATCTATAAACAATTTTCCTGTTACGATGCCAGCATTGTTGATGAGAATATCAACATGATCGCAGATGCGCATGATCTGTCGTGCTGCCTCTTCTATGGATGATCTTGAAGAAAGATCAACCTTTATAAAGCTTGTTTTTACACCGTGCTTGTTCAGCTCATCACATAGCTTCTGCCCTTCAACTTCGTTGATGTCGAGCAGTATGATGTGATCGGACTTTTTTTCTCCACATCGGCGAGCCATCAAGGCACCAATTCCGGAAGCTGCTCCTGTAATAACTATATTTGAAGAGTTGATATTGCTCATTATGATGGCAATATATAGTTTACTGATGACATTTCTCTCATGACCCAATTGAACACGCTTGAATTGATTGCGATCATTTCCGGGATAACATCTGTGTGGTTCTCAAAAAAAGGGAACATATGGGTTTACCCTGTGGGATTATTGAATACAACGATCTATATCTATCTCAGTTTTAAAGGTGAATTGTACGGAGAGGCAAGTGTTAATGTTTTTTACACGGTGATGAGCCTATATGGATGGTATAATTGGTTGCGCAGGGGAGTTGATGAACAGTTCATCGTTAAGATCAGTTACTCTTCCAATAAGGATAGGCTGATTCAATTATTATTTTTTCTTACTGCGTTTGTTGTGATCTATACTTCTCTTGTTGTTGTTAAAGATATTTTTTCACCCGGCAGTATACCCTGGGCAGATGCATTGGCTTCAGCTTCTGCGTTTACTGCAATGTGGTTGATGACGAGAAAAAAAGTTGAGAGCTGGATATGGTGGATCGTTACGAACATCGTTTCTATACCATTGTTTTATGTAAAAGATTTTACCTTGACCGCTTTCTATTATGGTATACTGCTTATACTTGCAGTATTCGGACTTCAAGAGTGGAGAAAAAAAGCAAATGGATAATCATCAACCCAAAAAGCTGATCAAGATCGTTGCTGTTGGTCCGGAATCAACCGGGAAAAGTACATTGTGTGCTCAATTGGCAGCTCATTTTTCAACAGTATGGTGCCAGGAATATGCCAGAGAATATCTGTTGCAGCATGGAACTGACTACTCCCTTGATGATCTGCTTACCATTGCCGAGGGACAATTAATACTTGAGGATGATTCTGCAAGCGCTGCCATCAATCAATTCAATCAGCATCACAGTCCCGGACTGCCGGTTCTTTTTATCGATACCGATATGTACGTGATGAAAGTATGGTGTGAATTTGTTTTCGGTAGGTGCCATCAGCGCATACTAGATGAAATTGTGAGCCGGAAGTATGATGGGTATTTGCTTTGTAAGCCGGATATTCCATGGACAAAAGATGAACTTCGAGAGTATCCTGAATTGAATACACGTGAACAGTTGTATTGTACGTATAAGGACTTGCTTATCAATCAACATGAACCATGGACTGAAGTTTCAGGTAATGACCCCGACAGAACTGAAAATGCAATCAGGTGGGTTGAACAACTAATTCAATCTTTGAATAAAAAGTTTTAGCGATTTTCTCTTTGATCAATACCGAATGATCTGTTGAATGTCTTCATCCGATGATAGGTTACTCATTTGTCTGAGTACCCAAGGATATTTATATGATACATATCTTGATAAGGGCTTTACGGTATGCTTTATTGGATTGTTTAAGCTGGCAGCGATCATGGCCGCTTCAGACCTGGTCAGTTTTGAGGCGCTGTGTTTAAAGTATTTTTTCGAAGCTGCTTCAATTCCAAAAACCCCTTTCCCCATTTCAGCTTCATTAAGATATACTTCGAGTATTCTTTTTTTGCCCCAGATAATTTCTATCATAAAAGTAAAATATACTTCAAGTCCTTTCCTGATCCAGCTTCTTCCCTGCCACAAAAAAACATTTTTGGCAACTTGCTGACTTATCGTTGAGGCGCCACGAATACGACCACGTTTTTTGGAGTTGTACGACATTGCTTTCTTGATGCTTTTGATGTCAAATCCATTGTGGTCGGGGAAAAGTTGATCTTCTGAGGCAATTACCGCAAGCTTTGCATGTTCAGATATTTTACTCAACGAAACATGCGATCTTTCAAATCCGTTGCCTCTGATGATACTGGATATTTGTGTGATCGTGATCGGGGGTCCTATGAATTTTAGAATGGCGATATAGGCCAGATGCGAAATGAATAAATAGAGCAGTATTTTTTTTAATAGGGCCAACAAGCAGATCTATTTTAAAGGTATATATTGAAGATAATATCGATTTCCCAATCTGATGGTATTTTTATGGATCCTGTTCAATATGTAACCTGATAAGGCCACTCCACCAGATATTGCAAGGGTGGACGAGGATATTGGTTCTTTTAGATAGGCTGCATTTACACTGTGCAGTATTGCATATCCGATGCCACCCACCATGAATAAAAATCCATTTTTGATAAATCCAAATCCTGCTCTTGGTTTTACAATTTCAGCTATTTCGTCGATATGAAATTTAGATAAACCTACAGATATAGTATCCCAAAATGTTGTTCCCCATCTGTTATACACCTGTCCTTCGTCGTATATATTGATGTATAAACTATCGTTTTCAATTTTTTTAATTCTTCCCTGTACGACAGACCTTGACTTGCTGATAAAATGAATTTGACTTCCTGCCAGGTATGTCTTGATCGTTGATTCAGTTCCTTTTTTTAACACGATCATATCTGATCCTTGTGAGTATAGTCCAACTGACATCATCAACAAAACAATCAGTAAAACAGGCGATTTTTTTATTGATCTATTCATTTCACTTGTTTAGAAAATAGATCCCGTATACAATAGCGGCACCAAAGAGTATCAGGATGGTCCCTGAGATCTTGTTAATGATCCTAATGTTATGAGGTGTTAGGCTGTGTCGAACCTTGGACGCAAGCATTACTTTCATGACATCTGCCACCATGTTGATGATCAGACAAACACCAAATATGATGACTCGTTCAGTTATGTTGTGAGAAGCTGCGAAGGCGGTTGCATTGATCAGCCAGAATAGCATCACACTTGGATTCAGGGTGTTGATAAGAAAGCCAGACATAAAAGCTTTTGTAAACGCTTTCTTTCCGAACTGAACCAGTAGAACATTCTTGTCTTCTCCGAAATATACTTTTTTAAAAAAGAGGTAATAAACGCCCAATGATATTACAAAAGCAGCTCCTGTGTATCCAATTGTATTTTTAAATGCCAGGGCTTCCACCACTATTGATGAGAACATGTTGCTGATCACAACCAGGATGATGTCACTCAGCCATACGCCTGCAACAAAGCTAAAGCCACCTTTTTGTCCATTATTAATGCTTTGCTTGAGGATAGTAAAAATTACTGGCCCAACTGAGATGGCTAATATCAGGCCAAGTCCACTTCCTTTTATGATAGATTCAATCATTGAAGCTTTAGTCTTATTGCTGATTATTTACATTCGTATTCAGAAAAGCTTTCCATTCTTCATAAAGGCTACCTTTTATGACTCTGGGAAATTTGTGCTGTCCGCCTAGTTTCCCCTTTTGTTCCATGAATTCAAGAAATACTCTTTCCGGTAATACATTAACCATGATGTCCTTCAGTGCAGTTTTTCGCTCAACCAGATAATCGTCGTTCAGCTCTTTCAGTGCATTATCAATATGCATCTTTAACTCATTTGTATTCACTTTATCATCTGATCCGATATACCATTGATGACCAAAGAAGCCATCTATCGGGAACCCTGCTACAGTAAATTCTGTGATGGAAACATTAAGTTTTTCGGCAGCGGTCTGAACAGCCTTGTTCATATTATCAACACTTAAATGTTCCCCAACCAGGTTAAGAAAATGCTTGGTTCTTCCGGTGATGATGATCTCAGATCTCTCCTTATTCACAAATCTAATTGTATCACCGATCAGGTATCGCCATGCACCGGCAGAGGTGCTTATCAGCAAAGCATAGTCTTTTTCTTCAGACACCTCATCAATAAGCAGTGACTTTGCCCCGGGCATAATATTTCCATCAGCATCAAAGTTGATGTCATCGAAAGGCACAAACTCAAAGAAAATATGTTCGTTGAGCACCAGTTTCATTCCGTCAGGGTACTGTCTGTCCTGATACGCGAGGAATCCCTCAGAAGCGAGATATGTTTCAATGTAGGTGATTGGTTTACCTAAAAACTTTTCGAATCCTTTTTTATATGGTTCAAATGCAACACCCCCATGGCAGAAGAATGCAAGATTGGGCCAGAGTTCATGGATGTGTTTTAGTTGATAACGTTCTATGATCATTTCAATACACATCTGGATCCATGCAGGTACACCCACAAGAAATCCAATATCCCAATTTGGCGCTTCTTCAACGATAGCTTCCAGCTTATTGTTCCAATCTCTTGTTTTTGCAATTTTTTTTCCGGGTTTATAAAAAGGTGAAAACCAAAATGGGGCTTTTTTGGCTGTGATCCCACTAAGGTCTCCTGCAAAATACCCCGGGCCTTTCTGAAGGTCCGTACTTCCTCCAAGCATCAAGTATCCTTTGCCGATCGATTTGAAAGGAACGTTTTCGTAATTTCTCAATGAAAGCAATTGTTTGATCATAACAATTCTATTGCCTTTCATTAAGTCGTTGGTGATAGGTATGTATTTGCTTGCCGCTTCTGAAGTACCTGAGCTTAGTGCAAAGTATTTTATTTTTCCGGGCCAGCAGACATCCTCCTTGCCTTCCAACGTTTGGTGCCACCACTGCTTGTGAAGACTACTGTAGTCATATGCCGGAATTGATGATCGAAAAGCTGCTGCAGGATCTTTTGACTTTAGTATTTCACTGAATTTATAATATTCACCGAAGTCCGTGTGTTTTGATTTCTTGAGTAATTTTTTTAAAACTTTAGCTTGTTGCCTGGCAGCGGAATTGCCAGGCAGCTTGAGTGCCTCGACCAATGATTTAGGAAGATTAAATTCAAGTATTGGCATAAGGTGCAAGTTACTGCATTTGTGATTTTGTCAATCATTATATGTCTTTAAGTAGTTAAGCAGTGGCGTGCATCATTGTATATTTTCATCTTAATTGGATTGCTGGTTACTAGTACTTTATTTTATTTGCAAGAGAAATATTTTTTATTCAGCATGATGGACTGCTATGGTGATCTTTTTTCAATCTTAATTATGGTGTCTGTTTGATTTTTCTGGACTCTGGTCGTCCGATTTTTACGAACCTTATCGAACTATCTTTGTTGTTCTAGCATGGAGCCTGAAGTAAAAGAATTTTTACAGCGCATTTTACGTACTATTTCCCTTGCATTGTTGTGGTTGTTGATCAATACAATTGCAGGTCTAAAGTACGAGCTGGCAATCTTTGACGGTACGCACATCACAGGCACCGTAATTTTTTATGTATGGTTAATTCTCAGTGGCTATTCCTTGCTGCGTATATATAAGCTTTGGTGGAAGGGGCATTTTTAAACACCACCTTATTTTAGAACTTTCCGAACAATGGTGGGGTCTTCATCTTTTTTGATCGCAATCCAGTACATCCCTCCTGGAAGTTTTTCCGAAGGTATTCTGACCAGGTCATTTCCTTTAAAATTTCCAATTCTTCTTTGGTATAATACATCCCCTTTGGTGTCATAGATCCTGATGAATAAAATTCCTTCGCTCATATTTTTTAGCAGGATGGTGAATTCATTTCCTATCGGGTTTGGGAATATAGTAATATCATTGCTGGTGATGATTTCGGTTTTTGAAACGCGATTATCGGCAGAGATTATTTTAAATTCTGGATCTATGATCGCGGTGTCCGGAATGAAACCAAGTTGAGTGAAGTTGACTTGATCGTTCATCATGTGTCGGATGACAATCGTTGTGTCGAAGTATCTGTTTTTAAATTGTATGGGAACCGACATCTCAAAAAACTTTACTGAAGGGTCTGAGGTCACCTGACTTAATTTTGTCTGAACCCATTTCCTGCCTGCTGTTGCCCATTCAAGCGAGTAGCTTGGAAATCCTTCGCCATATAACCAATCCGAGAAGAATTCTTCAAGATCTCTGTTGCTCTCTTTTTCAAAGTGTGTGATCAAGTCTTTGGTAGATGCAAATCCAAAGGCCTTTTCTTTCAGATAATTTCTGCAGGCCCTAAAAAATACAGAATCGCCCAGTTCCCATTTTAGCATTTGCAATATCCATCCGGCTTTGTTGTATGTTAGCCGTGCATCAAACAACCTCTGAAAATTAGACGTATCTGTTACATAGACAGATCCATTGGGCCGAGAAGCTATATAATTGATTTGATTGCGATATAGATTGAGAACATCTTTCTTTGGGTAATTTTTTTCCGCGACCAGGTTGGTGCAAAACACGGCAAATCCTTCGTTCAGCCATAAGTCCTTCCAGGATCCACAAGTGACCATATTGCCAAACCATTGATGCGCTGCCTCATGAATGATCAAGGCTTCATTCATATTCTGCATGAATGAATTGGTTTGGTGTTCCATTCCTCCATTACCACTGAATTGTGTATGTCCATATTTTTCTTTGATAAATGGATAAGGGACAAAAATATCATGAAGCAGTTTCAGCGTTCTTTTAGTGAAGCCTGTTGCGTTCAAAAATTCATTTTCACTTTCAGGATAAGCATAATCTATCAGCGGCAGAATAGTATTGCCCAGTACTACCTGATCTTTTATCACTGTATAGTTTGTTGCTGCAAAGGCAATGAGGTAAGTGGCTACAGGGTATCTGTGCTTCCAACGTGTCGTCCTGAATCCATTTGTGATCGATTCCCCATCATAAATCCCTATACTGGATGAGGTATAAGCTTCAGGTGTTGTAATCGAAATGTCGACAGAATCTATTTTATCGTCTAGCCCGTCTTTACATGGCCACCAGTCTTTGCTGCCATAAGGCTGACTGAGTGTCCATAGTACTGGCACACCTGCATGTATGGCGTTTTGGAAAGATCCATTTCTGTTCACAGATGGAGGAACTCCTTTGTAAAATATTTCAACTTCCTCTTTGGTATTCGGTTCCAGAAAGATGCCGAGATTTATGATCGCTGAATTATCAATTGGTCTGTAATGAGTTATTTTTTTTGACCTGAACAGGATGCTATCGATCTTTAATTCATCTGCAAGATCAAATGTGATGATGTTTGTCCGTTCAGTTATGGTAAAGCCTGCCTTAACCTTTCCCCTGATGTATCTTATTCCAGGGTCTACCAGCCATGTACAGTTGAGATAATGGACATCAAAATTTGTTGAGGCTTTCGAAGATTGAGTCGTGCTTTGAAGTGCTTGTTGACCCAACAGCAATGACTTGCGTTCGATTTCAGCAATTTCTTTGAATGGTATTGCAGTCTGTGCTCTTGCGATCACCTGGATTAAAAATAATAGACCCAGCAAAAGGCATTTAGAAAGAATTGTAGAAACTTTTGAATTCAAGGGTATAACCATGTTGATGATCTCGTTGTACAAATCTACATAACCAACAAGACTTTCATTTACTTTTACTGAAGAATGGCTGCACATAGCATGTATGATATTGTTAATTTTTCAAGTAAGCTGACGTTCAGAAAGACTTGGAATGGACTTAAATTGATTGTATCATATTATTTGAGCAGAGTGCTAGGTCGTCCCTTGATCATGGGGATGCCAATTTCAATTTCAATTGAACCAACCACTGCCTGTAATTTATCTTGTCCGGAATGCCCAAGTGGACTCAAATCCTTTACCCGCGCTACAGGTAGCATTAAGGCAGCTTTTTTTAAGCAGACCATAGACGCTATATATAAAGATCTGGCATACCTGATATTTTATTTTCAGGGAGAACCTTTCTTGCACAAAGGCTTTCTTGATATGGTTAGTTATGCATCGTCAAAAAATATATATACTGCCACTTCCACCAATGGACATTTTTTAAATGATGAGACGGCGCGTAAAACAGTGGAAAGTGGATTGGACAGGCTGATCATATCAATTGATGGTACGACACAGGACGTTTACTCCAAGTACAGGATCGGGGGCGATCTTGAACAAGTTTTGTCGGGCGCCCGAAATGTTGTGAAGTGGAAAAAAACCTTAAACAAAAAAGAACCTTTTGTCATTTTTCAGTTTCTGGTTGTCAGGCCCAATGAGCATCAAATTGATCAGGTTAAGCAGTTGGCCAAAGAGATCGGTGTAGATGCGGTATGGTGCAAAACAGCCCAGGTCTACGATTATGAAAACGATCCGAACGAACTGATACCCATACAGGATAAGTATAGTAGATACAAGGCTGATGCCAATGGCAAGGTTCTGCCCAAACATAAGATTTCGAATCATTGCTGGAAAATGTGGCACAGTAATGTCATTACCTGGGACGGTAAAGTGGTACCTTGTTGCTTTGACAAGGATGCGGATCACCAGCTTGGTGATCTTGGGACGGCCGACCTGAGAGCGATATGGGGAAGTGCGAACTACACGAAGTTTCGTAAAGATCTCATGAAGAGTAGAAAAAATATTGATATTTGTTCTAATTGTAGCGAAGGATTGAAAGTCTGGAGCTGATCTCAAAACGAATTGACAATCATGACGCACTTTAACAATCGGATAAGGCAGATCGTTTTGCTGATGGTGATCGCATTTCTTGGATTTCTCATCATTCAGGAACTTTATGTGTTCTTGCCTGGTTTGATGGGCGCACTAACTTTTTATATACTGGGCAGAGAGCGTTTTTTTGTATTGACCGAAAAAAGAAAATGGAAGGCCGGGATCACCGCATTGCTTTTTATTTTCTTTTTTCTGATACTGATAGCAGGACCTTTATATTATACGGTTATATTAGTCTCTCCAAAGATCAGTAATGTATTCTCTCATACTGATGAATTGATGATCGGGCTACAGGCATTGTCAGCAAAGCTAAAGTCGATTACCGGAGAAGATCTTTTGTCTTCCAAAAACATCGCCTCTATTCAATCCAACCTGACGAACTTTATCCCAACTTTCCTTAACAGCACCGCAATGATCATCAGTAATTTACTGGTGATGTTTTTTGTATTGTATTTTATGTTCACCGGTGGCAGAACCATGGAGGCTTCGATAAGAAGTTTCATACCACTTCATAGCGAAAGCATTGTTGTGTTGGCTGAAGAAACCAAACATATGGTCAAGGCCAATGCAATCGGTATTCCACTCATATCCTTGATTCAAGGAATTGCTGCATGGATCGGGTATCTCATCTTTGGTCTTGATGATGCGGCGATGTGGGGATTTCTCACAGGTGTATTTGCATTCTTCCCGATTGTAGGCACAATGATGATCTGGGTGCCGCTGGTCATATTTCTTTTTTCAAATGGACTGAGTGGACCTGCGACTGGGCTGCTTATCTATAGTCTTATTGTAACAGGGAATATTGACTATTTGGCTCGGGTGACACTCATGAAGAAAATTGGCAACGTACATCCTCTGATCACTGTATTTGGAGTTATAGTCGGCCTAAATCTCTTTGGTTTTATGGGCTTTATTTTTGGTCCATTGATCTTTAGTTATGCTATTATTTTAATCAAGATATATTCACATGAATTTGTTGATGTTTCAAAAATGTCCAATCTGAAATAATATTAGTTTATGGGAATAGAAAATGAGATCCAACAGTTTCGCTTTACGGGCGAAAATCAAAAAGCACTAATCAACCTCATGTATACCTATCATTGGGTTACTGAAAGATTAAAGACTATCTTAAGTGAAAACGACATCACCTTGCAGCAATATAACATTTTGCGGATATTGCGCGGAAGTGACCCAAAGCCCTTATCAACATTAAATATCAGAGAAAGAATGTTGGATAAGATGAGCGATACGAGCAGAATTGTTGATCGGTTGATGCTGAAAGGGTTGGTTGATAAAAAAAACAGCAAGGCTGATAAGCGACTTGTTGATGTCAGCATCACTGAAGAAGGCAAGAAGCTACTAGAAGATATTGATAAAAAAGATGATGCAATGACAGGAATCATTGGCAATCTTAATCAAGATGAGCTCATGAAGCTTAATCAGATACTTGATAAACTTCGGGAAACAACTTAGGAGTTATCTGCCTCTTACAAGCCATACTCCAAGCGTCAACAATCAGTGCAAATCAAATACCTGTACCAAGTCGGGGTAATGTCATGCACCCCCCCTTTGTTCATTTGCCTTCCATTTTGTTTACATAATCGAGTGAGCCTAATCTGATTCTGATCGGCAACCCCGTTCTCTTTTCAAACTTCCATTCTTGCCTGCATACATATCCTTGTTTGGTGCTCATGAAATCTGGTCTTACAACAGCAGATGATTTCTTTATTTGAAATGAATATTTGTTTTGTGCAAAAGGTAAGGCCTTGGGCAAAGGAATTTTTTGTTGTCCGATGCCGTAATGCACAGAGATCAATAATATGATGGTTAACAGGCGCAATGGTCTCTTTTTTGTTCGTAAATTTACAGCGTAATTAACAGCTAACGCAAAATCCGGAACACTTCTTTCATGGCATTGTATCAGGGACTTCAGCAAAAACTCCAACAAAAGCTTTCTCCTCAGCAAATTCAGCTGATGAAGCTGCTGCAGGTCCCAACCGCACTATTGGATGAGCGGGTGAAGGAAGAAATAGAGGAAAATCCCGCACTTGAATTGGGCGAAGAAACAGCTGATGATCAGGAAAAGTCGGATGCTGATGATCTTGGTGACCTTGAAGCCACTTCCGATGATGAGATGTCTGCTGATGGGGAGGAGGATTATTATGCTGATTATGGCGATGAAGATGATGTGGCAGAATACAAATTAAGGGATGAGCAGGTTCCGGAATTACAGGGAAATGGAGTTATTCCACATCCCATAGCTACTTCTTTACACGAAATGCTTGAAGAGCAACTTGGATTGCTGAACCTTGATCCTATTGGAGAAAAAATAGCAGAGCAAATTATTGGCAGCATTGATGATGACGGCTATTTAAGGCGCGACACCAATTCCATTGTAGATGATCTTGCCTTCAAGCAAAATATCATTGTGGAGGAAAAGCAGGTAGAGCAGATAATCAGAAGTATACAGCAATTTGATCCACCAGGAATAGCTGCACGTGATGTGCAGGAATGTTTATTGATTCAATTGAGAAAAAAAATCAATACGCAGCCTGTCCCTGCATTAAAAACTGCACTTAGAATTGTTGAATTTCATTTTGAGGAATTCACAAAACGTCATTTTGAAAAAATAATTAAATCTCTTGAGATCGATGAGTCTCTTCTACGGGATGCCATGCAAGAGATCCGCAAGCTCAATCCAAAGCCAGGAGCGCAGGCTGGAACGATCAACAAAGCCGAGCAATACATCATTCCTGATTTCTTTGTGTACAACAATGGTGGTGTCATTGAGCTTACACTCAATCAGCGCAATGCTCCCGATCTTCGTGTCAGCAACGATTACAAGAACATGCTCAGGGATTACGAGAAGGGAAGTAAGAAGGACAAGAGACAAAAAGAAGCGGTGGTATTCATCAAACAAAAAATCGATTCAGCCAAATGGTTCATTGATGCAATAAAGCAACGCCAGGAAACTCTTTATATGACCATGCAGGCGATCATCTCGCTTCAATATGATTTTTTTATTACCGGAGATGCAACTTCGCTTAAGCCGATGATCTTGAAAGATATTGCGGAGAAAACCGGACTGGATATTTCCACGATCAGCAGGGTCGCAAACAGTAAGTTTGTGCAAACTGAATTTGGGAGTTTCAGGCTCAAGTATTTTTTCAGCGAATCCCTGAGTACTGAAAGTGGGGAGGAGGTTTCAACCAGAGAAGTAAAACATATTCTGCAAGACATGATCTTGACTGAAGACAAACATAGTCCGCTTAGTGACGACAGTTTAACCGAGATGCTTCAAGCAAAAGGGTATAACATTGCCCGCAGAACAGTTGCCAAATACAGAGAGCTGTTGAACATACCCGTAGCCAGACTCAGAAAAGAACTATAACTATGATCAGCAACAACGAAACAGCACAGTCATATTCACCTGGAGTAAGAATCACGGCTAAAGTAGTGTCTGTCATCTTCCATCCGCTTGTTGTTGGGGTGATCATGGCAGCTTATTTATTGTTTTTTCATCCATCCTATTTTATAGGATTTTCTGACAAAGTGAAACTGCTTAAACTTCTTGCAGTCATCAACAACAATGTGTTTTTCCCTTTATTGGTTGTTGCCTTACTGAAAGGATTGGGATTCAACAAATCAATTTTACTGAACACACAAAAAGAACGGATCGTCCCCTACATAGCCAGCATCACTTTTTTTTTCTGGACCTATTATATTTTCCGGAATCAACCTGAAACGCCACGCGCATTGGTATACATGTGCAGAGGCATGTTTTTCGCTGCAAGTGCTGCACTTGTTTTGAACAACTACTATAAGATCAGTATGCATGCGATTGGTGTTGGCGGATTACTTGGTCTTGCTGTCGTTACTGTTTTTGACGGCACTTTATTTTCAGGACTTCCTGTTCTGTTGGCCCTGATCATTTCCGGACTTGTCATAACAGCCAGAAGAATTGCTTCAGATCATCAATGGTTTGATCTCATCAGCGGATTTATAATTGGATTGCTTTGTCAGTTGCTCGCGTTGTGGTTCTGATGTGAAGCATATATGCTTAACCATTCAGTATTTCAGACTTGCTTAAATATTCCTTGTCGGGGTAGTATATGAATATGCAACTGCCTTCTTTTATTTTGTCAATCACTTTTTTGTTTACACCAGTAGGCAAAGCGGGGCAGCCAAAACTTCTGCCCAGATAGCCTTTTATATTGATCATCGACTCATTTGCATATTCTGCACCATGCATTACAATTGCCCTGGAGAAAGCATTGTCATTAATACCTTTCTCAATTCCATCCAGTGCAAGTGAATAGCCATTTGAACCATTGTATGGCGACATTGTGACGTAGAAGCCCAGGCTGCTCTGGTGTGAATTCATTGTATTTGAAAAACTCCTTGCATACTCTTCTCCAGTATTTCTGCCATGTGCCACTACTGTGTTGAATAATAATTTTTTCTCCTTTAGATCGATCACAAACATTCTTTTTTCTTTGGAGGATCTTGAAAAATCAATGATCGTCAGTATGCTGTCGGTATTAAGACGGCCTCCTGCACTGAGTTTTGTAAAACCCTTGAAGGCCATCCCAAAGAGTTCTTCGTTTATCTCAATACCCGAGAGGCAAAGTTCCTGGTATATGCAATAGGCCAAATGCTCAAGGCCAGATCTTTCAGGAACGATCTTACTTTTACTTGAAGAATTTGTGGGGGCGTTACTTTTCCCTATTGCAGTGAAAGACAATGCCGCGGTCGTTGTAATGATCAACAGCGTGATCGCGGCAAACAGCTTTTTCTTAACTATTGTTGGTAATATCTGCATCAGTGACTAATAGCTCCTTTTTTTACTTATCTATTCCTTGATCGGAACACGAATTTCAAACCATTTTCCCGGATATACGTTTAATGAATTGTGAAACATTTTTCAATAGAAGAAATACAAGGCTGGGAAAGATTTTTTCGGGCAAATTTTGTGAATTCATTAAGTGGCTATAAGCCGGTGAGTTTGATCGGCACGCGCAATAACAATATCAACAATCTCGGTGTCTTTAGCAATATTGTTCATATTGGGGCTGATCCTGCTTATATTGGATTTGTGAATCGCCCCAAAGAAGCAGCGCCTCATACCCTTGCCAATATTGAAAACACCCGGCACTATACTATCAATCATATTCATCCGAATTTTTTAGCAAAGGCACATCAGACCAGTGCGAAATATCCCCAGGATATCAGTGAATTTGAAGCGGTGGGACTAACCCCTGTTTTCAAGGAAGATTTTCATGCACCCTTTGTTGGCGAGAGTTTGGTGCAGTATGCTCTTGAATTGCAAGAGATCATCCCTATTAAATTAAACAATAGTTTTTTTGTGATTGGAAAATTGTTGCATGCTTTTGTTGATGATGCATGCTTGGGTAATAATGGATTGATTGATTTGTCAAAGGCGCAAAGTGTTGTTAGTCTTGGTATTGATGGATATTATATCCCTTCTCCACTTAAGCGCTATGCGTATGCTAAACCAGATAAGCCCATATCTGAGATCGATTTCTGAACTTTCGTTAATGCATTAGACGGAGAGGGTTCATCTCCTTATCTTTGCTGTCTAAACTAACCCTTATGTCACTTCTCGTAGTTGGAACCATGGCTTTTGATGCTATTGAAACACCATTTGGTAAAAGCGATCGTATTATTGGTGGAGCTGCAACATACATTGCATTAAGTGCTTC
>JBKCFW010000194.1:0-3886 GCA_046303675.1 bacterium | reverse complement strand
CCTGGCTGTATTCATCGTCCCTCGTCCCCAGTCCCTGCCTGCCGGCAGGCAGGCCTTGTCCCTGTCTATATATGTGCCCCGGGCGGGACTTGAACCCGCACTCGCTTTTTCAGCGAACAGGATTTTAAGTCCTGCGTGTCTACCAATTCCACCACCAAGGCATCTGATTCACTAAAAGTGGTGATCAGAAATAAAAAATTCCATCAGGAGATGGAACTTTTTGAGCGGAAGACGAGATTCGAACCCGCGACCCCAACCTTGGCAAGGTTGTGCTCTACCAGCTGAGCTACTTCCGCATTAATAAAAGAACGTAAGGGTTGCAAAAATAACGAAAGAAATCATTCAAAATACAAATTTCTTACTTGTATTTTGGAGTGTATTGTGTGCTTTCAGGAACCTCAACTTTTGGCTTGCCTTTATACTGCATGGTGTATAGGCCGTAACATCCGCCTAGTACAAAAGCTGCAAAGGCGAATAGTTGAACATGAAACAAGAAGCGGGAAGTAATTACCCAATTCTTTCCGAAATCTTTTTTAGCTGCAGGGTCAGTTGTATTGTGTTGCATATCCTTATTTTGCTCGGCAAAAATAAACAATCAGGGGTATATTTCAATTCATGTCGGAAATAATTTCCGAAAACTTGCTTCTTCCCATGATGAAGTGCTGCCACACGATGCTTCCATTGTACATTCCTTTTACCTGTCCTGATCTTTTTTTGGGGAAAACGCTTTGGCGTTTACTTGATATGACCCATGTTATAAAACCAAGATGGGCGCGGACTACGGCAATGAAAAACCCACGCTGACCTGCCAGAAGGTTCTTCCATGCACTCACTGCATCAAGCAGAAACCTGGTGACAATAATGTATACGGCCTCAAAGCCTGAAAGGTTTTTCCAAAGCATGATCAGGTTATTTCTAAAATTCAGAAATAACTTATTTGGACTGTCTTTGGGCAATGTGCCGCCACCAATATGGTGTACCACTGAAGCAGGACATGACATGATCTGATAGCCATAAAGGTGAATTCTCCAGCACAGATCGATCTCTTCCTGGTGGGCAAAAAAGTATGGATCAAATCCACCCACTTCATTGAATACCGATTTCTTGATGATCATTGCAGCGCCAGACGCCCAAAAGATTGCTGTTGGGGCATTGTATTGTCCCTGATCTTTTTCTAATACATCAAATATCCGTCCCTTTGAGAAGGGATATCCAAAACGATCGATCCATCCTCCCGCAGCTCCGGCATATTCAAAATGATCCCTCTTATTGTAGTCAAGTATTTTAGGCTGAATGGCTGCAAGGTCCGGATGGCTGTTAAATAAAGCAATTGCTGGTTCAAGCCAACCGGGACTTACTTCAATATCTGAATTCAGTAGCACGAGAAATTCTTCCGGAACTTCTTTCAGGGCCCTGTTGTACCCGCCCGCAAATCCTTCGTTTGTCTTGTGGGCAATAAGCTTAACAGTTGGGTAATGTTCTTTAAGAAATTCAATTGAATCATCTGTTGAGCCGTTGTCGGCAACATACACTACCAGATTTTTATAAGTTGAAGCAAGGACGCTTGGCAGAAATTGTTCAAGATATTTCCTGCCATTCCAATTGAGAATGACTACGGCTATGGTCGGCTGATCATTAATTCCTTGCATGCTCATTCAAAAGTAGCATTAATCAATTAAATTAATTTGGAAGGATGGTATAAATGGTCAATTTTGCTATTATCCGGCAAATTGTTGGATCTTTCAATCCCTATGCGAGTTAAACAAAGCACTTGGAAGTTGTTGATGTCTTTTATTGCGGTACTGATTGTGATCGGAACATTTTTCTATTCAAACACACTATCAAAAAAAATATCTCAAAGGGAAAGAAAGATGGTCGAGGAGTGGGTTGCTGCAGAACAAATGATTTTGCGATCTTCCAGTCAAGAGGATATCTCCCTTGCTGCTTTGATCATTGCTGAACAGCAGGATATTCCGGTGATTGAGACCGATGAAAAGGACAGTGTGATGAGTTTTGTCAACCTTGACAGCCTCAAGGCACATCGTGATACGAACTATCTGAAAGCGCTGGTATCATCCAATAAGAGTAAGGGTAGATTCATCACTACCTATCTCAGTGCCGATGGTAAAAAATTTAATCGGTATTATTATGGTGAGTCTGTCTTGCTCAAACAAATACGTTATTTCCCGTTGGTACAACTTTTCATTGTTGCTCTGTTCGTACTAACCATGCTTATTTCAATACGAAACCAGCATCGTTCTGATCAGCATTATTTGTGGGCAGGACTTGCCAAGGAGACTGCTCATCAATTAGGGACGCCTATCTCTGCGCTTTCGGGGTGGACTGAAGTAATTGGACATGGCACTGATGCCCGATCTATTCTGCCTGAAATGCAGAAGGATATTGAAAGACTAAAACTTATTGCTGATCGCTTCAGTATGATCGGTGGGAAGCCTAAAAAGGAATCCTGCGATCTGGTCGAACTAGTTTCTCATGCAGTTGAATACATTAGAAAGCGAGCTTCTGAAAAAACGCAGATAGTATTTCAAGTCATTTGTCAGGATAAACTCTATCTCGATATTTCGGCACCATTGATCGAGTGGGTTGTTGAAAATCTCTTGAAAAATGCATTGGATGCAACGGATGGGAAGGGTAGTGTGGAGGTGGTCATCTCCGACAATGACAAGAATGTATTTATTGATGTGGCCGATACCGGTAAAGGAATTCCTGAAGGAATGCAGCATCAGATCTTTAGTCCGGGCTTCACCACCAAGAAACGAGGATGGGGACTTGGTCTAACACTTTCAAAGCGCATCATCGAAGAGTATCATGGCGGTGATCTATTTGTCAAACATTCAGATCCTGATCAAGGCACTACGTTCAGGATTCTGCTGAGCAAGTAGTTTCTTAAAAACAGTACCATATTTCTTCAATCCAGCTAAACAGCGCATTAAATCACATTTTATTTGCTAATTTGTTCAAGCACAAAATTTTAAAAGAACAATTTCTAAATTAGGGATTATATACACCTGATGAATGATTAAAATTCTGGTATACGGCGAGATGTTATGGGATGTTTTTCCCGACCTGGCTGTTCCGGGTGGGGCGACAATGAATGTAGCCATGGGCTTGAGAAAGTTGGACGCCGATGTTGTTTTCATGAGCGCCAGTGGAATAGACAAACAAGGTGATGACCTAATTACATACCTTGAAAAACATGGGATGTCTTCCCAATGGATCCAACGTAATGAATATCCAACAGGTGTGGTCAACATCAAACTGTCTGAAAAACATGATGCCACTTACGAAATTGTATTTCCTTCTGCATGGGATCACATTAAGCAGCCACAGATATTGCCGGAATTCGATGTCCTGGTATACGGAAGCCTTGCCTGTCGAAATCAAACCTCTTTAGAAACACTTCTTGCTTTGTTAGAAACTAAGTCCCTCAAGGTGTTTGATGTGAATTTTCGGGCGCCTTTTATTAACCAACATATTGTTGAACAACTGTTACTAAAAGCAGATATTGTAAAGCTCAATCATGAAGAACTCCTGGAAATAGCACGATGGAAGAGTATTGATTCAAACGATATTGAAAGCCTGGCAAACTTCGTTATCGAACAATACAATGTAAAAGTTCTTTGTGTTACATTGGGCGTACATGGTGCCTTCATACAAAAAGACACAGAAAAAATATATCAGAACAGTTTTGTGGTCGATACCATAGATACCGTTGGTGCAGGAGATGCTTTTCTTGCAGGATTCATTCATCAATACATACAATATAAACCCTTGAAAGAAACTTTGCAGTTTGCCTGCCGCTTAGGTGCATATGTAGCATCTAAAAAAGGAGCAAACCCAGAATTTTTATCAAAAGAAATACAAG
>JBKCFW010000193.1:0-4993 GCA_046303675.1 bacterium | reverse complement strand
TGCCTATATAACCGGCAAGCGCACTGCTAAAAGCACCAAAAATGAAAGCGAGTGATATCGTCCAATGTGAATTGGGGTTGCTTTGTGACATGAATGCCAGGAGCAAGGCTACCACCACTACGAAATAGCCAAGGATTTTCCACTCGGCTTTCAAAAATGCCATGGCACCTTCAGCGATATAGTTGCTGATCTCTCTCATTCTTTCTGATCCGGCATCTTGTTTGGAAACCCAATTGAATTTAATGAACGTGTAAAGAAGGCCAATTAAGCCCATTAAAGGAACGAGGTAGATCAAATTTTCCATAAACAGTTGTTATTCAATGATTGTAGTAAACGGTTTTCTTCTAAGTTAGGGCGGCAAAAATAGGCAAAAAAGGGTAATAAAAAATCGTTTTTACTGAATGATTTTAGGCTAAATCAAACAAAATAGGAACGGATACGGTGGGGGTTATTACTCTTTACGGAAGTCTGCTTTCCACTGGCTTCTGATAGGCCAGATGTTATTCATCCTGAACATCATTAAGCCCGTATCCGGTATAGATTGAAGCAATTTTCTTGGCCTGATATATGCTTCTGTTGTATTTATTACCGAGTACAATGATCGTAGTGGAGTCTGAAGGAAGTCGGCTAAACACGGTATTGTTGCCATGCCACCACCCATTGTGATAGATGATCTTTTTTCCCGACGGCATTTCATACAAGCGCCAGCCTAGTCCATAATTCTTGATACCTGGTTTTTCATAACTGTATCCACGATATGCTTCAGCAAGGGTGGCATCAGTAAATATCTTGCCGCTGTTTATAGCATTTTCCCATTTTAGGATGTCACGTGGAGTACTGTAAATATTTTTATCACCATAAATGGCGTCCAGGAACATGAATGGCTCTTTTTGATTGTTGAATTTGAAAGACGGCAGGACGTTGTTGGCCTTATCCATACTGAAGACGAAGGTGTGCTCCATCATGATGGGTTTAAAAAAGATAGAGTCCAGGTAGTTTGCGTAAGTCAATTTGCTTACCTTTTCGATGACCAGCGCCAACAGGGCATAATTCGTGTTACAGTAATCAAAATATCTCCCTGCTTTTCCCGTCTTCAACTGTTTTTGATGGGTAACGATCAGATCGAGCAGGTCATGATTGGTAAGCGGTTTTTTAGTATCCCATCCCATCGCCTCAATAAAATGAACATAATTGGGCAAACCACTTCGGTGAGATAACAGGTGTCTAATGGTGATGTCAGGATATGGAAAATTTGTTAGATGGGTATAAACAGGATCATCCAGGTGAAGTAGACTGTCTTGAAATAATTTCATCACAGCCATTGCGGTGATCGTCTTTGAGACGGATGCAAGATGAAATGCAGTGGCAGAATCGATTGGTTCTCCTTTTGTAACCTCTTTGAGACCGGAATATTCCTCAAAAACTATCCTGTTGCCTTTTGCAACCAAAATTGCCCCATTAAACCTGGATCTTTGAAGGGTGGATTTAAAAAAAAATTCACTGGATCGTGCAAGGGATCTTTCATCCTTTGTGAGTTCACTCGGAGTGTGTACCATTTCAGGCTGAATAAGATCCGAAACAGCCTTTTTCTGCAATAATTTGTCCGCGAAATAGAACAACAAACAAAAAAGGACAAAGAGGGATATAAAGATTTTAAGTTTCTGCATCTTGTGCTTAAATTGGAAGCAGTAGATAAAGTTGTTAATTTCGTACAAAACTAAGTAAAATAGATGGCCAGTTCAAACATTACCAGCTACCCCAAAACTAAGATCAAGATCTTGTTTCTTGAAAACATCAGCGACGCTGCAATTAAACTATTTCGTGATGCAGGGTATACTGAAATCAAGAAAATCGCAGGCGCACTCTCTGAATCTGAATTGATCGAGGCTATCAAGGATGTCCATATGGTTGGTATAAGATCAAAGACCCAGATCACCGCCAACGTATTGGAGCATGCCAAGAAACTTCAGGCCATTGGATGTTTTTGTATAGGTACGAATCAGGTCAATTTGAAAGCCGCCACCAAAAAGGGAGTTGTTGTTTTTAATGCACCATACAGCAACACGCGTTCAGTTGCAGAATTGGTGATAGGTGCTTCTATCATGCTGATCAGAAAAATTCTTGATAAAAACATATCTGCTCACGAAGGCATTTGGAAAAAAGATGCCAAAGGTAGTTTTGAATTGAGGGGAAAGACGCTGGGGATCATTGGGTATGGAAACATTGGGTCCCAAGTGAGTATCCTTGCCGAGGCATTTGGTATGAAAGTATTGTTCTATGACGTTATCACTAAATTACCCCTTGGTAATGCTGAGTCAAGAAAATCATTGAAAGACGTTGTCTCAAATTCTGATATCATAACACTGCATGTTCCTGAGACAAACCAGACCAAGAACATGATCAATAAATCCGTGATCAAACAATTCAAGAAGAATGCTATTCTGCTGAATTATGCGAGGGGAGAGGTGGTTGATCTTGATGCGCTTGCAAAAGCGTTGGAAGAAGGACATTTGTCTGGTGCTGCGATTGATGTATTTCCATGGGAACCTGAGAAGAACGGAGATAAATTTACTACACCACTACAAAATTTACCCAACGTACTACTCACTCCCCATATTGGCGGATCAACCGAAGAAGCCCAGTATAATATTGGCGAAGATGTGAGTGCCAAAATGCTACATTATCTAGAAATGGGTGTTACTACCGGATCACATACTGTGCCCGAACTTAATTTGCCAGCTCAGGAGGGAACCCATCGCATTCTTCACATCCACAACAACATTCCAGGTGTACTTTCTGAAATCAACAGTACGCTCTCTGATAACAAAATCAATATACTTGCCCAGTATCTTAAGACGAATGATGAGATTGGTTATGTTGTGTTGGATATCGATAAAAAATTATCAACCAATGCACAAGATCTTCTCAAGCAAGTGAAAGGTACCGTTAAAGTAAGGCTGTTATATTAATATCTAATGGTTAGCAATCAGCTGCTCAAGGCATTTATTGATCATCCTGAAGAATACAGTGTTGAATTGTTCGGTGATGGATTGATTCATCACACATATGTTGTAAAAAAAGCTGAAGAGGCTGAATACATTTTACAAGAGGTGAATGCCAATGTGTTCAAACAGCCTCTTGATATATCATCTAATCTTAATGCTTTATCTGAATTTCTTGAAGAAAGAGGAATCGCCCCTTTCTTTCCATTACCAATGAGTACGATAGATGGTGAACCCTATGCATTTGTCAATGACAAGTACTATCGACTCACTCCATTCAAAAAAGGTGCCCATGCAGTTAATTTTTGTGCTACTGCAGAACAGGCTTATCAGGCAGCATATCAATTCGGAAATTTTACTGCAGCTTTTGATGGATTCGATACAAGTAAACTGAAAGATACCATTTCTAGATTTCATGATCTTGAATTCAGGTGGGAGCAGTATACAGATGCCCTGTCGAATGGAAATCCTGAAAGGATCAAATTTGCAAAAAAGGAAATTGAGAAATTAAACAGTCTGTACCAGATCGTTTTAAAATATAAACAGTACAATACTTCTGCATCTTTTATCAAACGGGTGACTCATCATGACACCAAGATCAGCAATGTATTACTTGATAGGGATGGTAAAGGATTATGCGTGATTGATCTTGATACGGTAATGCCTGGCTTGTTTATCAGTGATGTTGGTGATATGTGTAGAACCTATCTTTCTCCCGGAAATGAAGAGGAGACCGATCTTTCAAAAGTTTTTGTCAGGAAAGATTTCTATGACGCAATTGTAGCAGGATATCTTGAGAAAATGGCCGATCGTATGACACAGGAAGAAAAAGAAGCCATGAGTTATTCAGGAGAATTTATCTTATATATGCAGGCATTGAGGTTTCTAACGGATTTTTTAAATAATGATACGTATTACGGTATACGCTATGAAATGAATAACTACGACAGGACTATAAATCAACTTGTTTTACTTGACCATTATCAGAGAATGCCCCGATAGTAGATCTTATATTTTCTTCATGAACAGAGTATCTGATTCAAGTTTCATCATGCTATCCACCCCGAAGTTAAACTTGATATTTTTGTAGTTGTTTCGCAATTCACTCATCTGCTCAATCGTTAAGCCGCTTTTGTTGGTGTGGACGACTTTGAGTGAAGTAATTTTTAGAACCTCACGCAACCCAATTTCAGTTATTCCTGTCTCTACAATATTGATATAACTTAGCTTGGGTAGTGTTGATATCTCAGCAATAGATCTGTCGTTCAGTTTATTATTGTCTATCCATAACTTCTCTAATTCTGTAAAACCTGCAATGGATTTCATGTCGGCAGACATAATACCGGCATGTGACAGCTTTAGTTCAATAACATGCTTATTGTATTTATTGAGTGTTGCCAATGCCTCTTTCACAGGCACCTCAAGATTGAATCCTGTTACCCTGATGTGGTTGTCTTTAGATGAAACAGGAGAGATCACCCAACCCATTTTTTCTAATGTTCTTTTTTCATCATCACTGATCTTTGAAATTTCTGGTCGAACAATTATAGTTTCTGTTTTATTGCTGGAATACTTTTCTTTAAAATCATTCAATGCTTTCAATGTTTTTTCATCTGGTTTCAGATCTGCAACTTTTTTATCAAAAGAACCACCGGAATTTACCCACCAGCTGAGTAAGGTTTTTTCAAAGTCGGTCAGTTGTTCCTTTTCTTTTGGAGGCATGTGCAATTCATCATTCATATCTAGAAACAAACGTTTGATCAACTCGCTGCGTTCAAGATTACTTGTATTGATCACAACTCCATTTTTCCCACCGGCCATGATCCATTCTTGGTTGTCAAGTCTTAGTTTTCCTTTTTGTCTTTCTTCACCATGACATTGAACGCATTTTTGATTCAGTGTATGTTGTACCAGATCTTTGTAAACAATTGCTTCATCAATATTTTGAATATTGACGACTGCAACGGTATCTGATTTACTTTTATTAGGAG
>JBKCFW010000192.1:0-74601 GCA_046303675.1 bacterium | reverse complement strand
CAAAATTCTTGTCTTATGATGACAATTAGTTAGTTGCAGGAGCAGCAGCAGCAGCTGTATCAACAGCAGCAGCAGCAGTGTCAACAGCAGCAGCAGTGTCAACAGCCTCAACAGCTGGAGTGTCAACTGCAGGAGCAGCTTCTTGAGAACCACCGCAAGATGCAAGAGCAACGATAGCTAGGATTGCGAAAAACTTTTTCATTTTGTGTTTTTTTAAATTTAAAAATAACAATAACGTTACTTAATGCGCAAAGTAAATCAAAGTAACCCTAATTTTTAAATTTTTTTTTTTGTTCCTTTATGGGTTACTAAACCTCTAAGGGGGGTATTAAAAAAAGCATTGTGGTCAATATCAATCAGAACCAAGAGATTTTAAGGGGTATCGGAAGAAATGACAAACATGCTATTGAGGCCGTTTACAAAGAAAATTACGCCTTGATACAGCATTTTGTCATCAATAACAATGGTACAGAAGATGATGCGAGGGATATTTTCCAGGAGGCCATGATGGTGCTCTATGAAAAATCAAGGTCCGATAACTTCGAACTCACTTGTCAGATTCGTACTTATCTCTACTCAGTATGCAGAAGATTGTGGCTCAAGAAGTTACAATATGCACGAAGAATGGAGAGCCAGGTTGAAAATTTCGACAACCTCGTTCAAGTTGAAGAGGATCTCGAACAACATGAAAAACTGACAAGGCAATACCAGACCATGAGAGCTGCCATGGGAAAAATTGGTGAGCCCTGCAAAAGTTTGATAGAGGCCTTTTATGTTCACCGAAAAAACATGCAAGAAATAGCAGGTTTTTTTGGATATACGAATGCAGACAATGCAAAAAATCAGAAATACAAATGTCTACTTAGACTGAAAAAACTGTTTTTTGCCCAATATAAAAACGTGTAGGAACTTTTAAAGAAAGATTATGGAACAGGTACAATTTCCGGAAACAGTGGAGAGATACTTCAATGGCGAGATGAACGAGGCAGAAAAGCGTTCGTTTGAAGAGATGAGAAAAAATAATCCTGAGCTTGATCAAGCTGTGGTTGAATATCATTTTTTCATGGATGAATTGAACCGATATGGAGATGTAAGAAGATTTAAATCTACATTATATGATACACACCATACCCTTCAGGAAAATGGTGATATCAAAGAATTACATATCAGTACCAGTACACGTCTGGTTAACATGTGGAATAAATACCGTAAAGTAGTGGCCGTTGCTGCTTCAATTGCCGGAATCACTGCTTTGTTCATCAGTGGGATCATGTCGATCATCACACCTAAAACTCCTTATCGGGATATAGAAGAACTCAGACGCAAGGTCAGCAACCTTGAGAAACAATCAACCAACCAGCGTGCAGAGATCAATAAATTCAAATCAAAAATTGAACCTGGTGCTGATGTCAAATTCGGCGGCACCAGTTTCATGATCGACCCCAAAGGCTATCTGGTGACCAGTGCTCACGTATTGAAAGGTGCAAAAAAGATCTATGTGCAAAGTATACAAGGACAAGACCTGCTTGCTGAAATAGTTTATCAGGACCCGGCTTCTGATATTGCTATGATCAAAATAACCGACGTTGACTTCACCCCAATAAAACAACTGCCTTATGGATTTCGCAAGATGATAACCGATCTTTCGGAACCTGTATTCACTTTGGGATATCCTAAAAATGAGATCGTTTACAATGAAGGTTATCTAAGTGCTCAAAGTGGCTTGGAGGGTGATACTATGTCTTATCAAATATCGATCAGTGCAAATCCGGGTAACAGCGGTGGACCTGTATTCAACAACAAAGGTGAGATCATTGGCATCGTAAATGCGCGACAAGCTTCGGCAAGTGGTGTTGTTTTTGCTACGAAGTCTAAAAATATCTTTCAGGTGATTGACAAATTGGAAGAAGACGATAAAGACCTGAACATTAAAGTGACCAACCTCTCTTCAATCAAAAATATGTCACGCACAGAACAAGTTAAAAAAGTTCAGCGTCACATTTACATGGTGAAGGTTGTTCTCGGATGATATGATACCTCTTGTGTAATCCTGTTTCACTTCCAGAGTCCAACAGGATACTCACCATTGTCAAGTAGTCTGCCAATACCCTCTCTAACGGCAGGAGAATCTTCCTTGTAAGTTACTCCAAACCAGATAGCATTCGTTGGGATCACCTCAACCTTGTTCGCATCGATCTCCTTGATGAACTTATCTGCAACCAGTGGAATGAAAAATTCAGATTTAGCTTCATGGCCATGATCAATCAGAAATTGTTGGAATAATTTGGCAGTGTATGAAAATACCGAAGGACTAAAACACCAAAAATTCATAGATACGATGGTGTCCGGCTCAAGGAATTCAGGAACCATTCCATCAGCACAGTGAACAACTCCATTACCACTGGAGATATTCAGTCGCTCCTGCACCCCTACAAGATTACCTGCCTCACTGATCGTACATACCCCTCTGTTCACTGTTCCATGCTCTGAAAGTGTTTGCCTGAGCTGATATCCAATGATCGCATGATGATTGGCATTGCAGTCATGCATGAGAAAATCATACGCCTTTATAAATGCATCGCGTCCATAGAAATCATCAGCATTGATCACTGCAAAAGGCTCATTGATAACTTCCTGAGCACACAACACGGCATGCGCTGTCCCCCAGGGCTTTGTTCTTCCCGAAGGCATTGTATAACCACCGAGATGTGCATCCATATGTTGGTTGACATACACAGTTTCAACCCTGCCCTTTAACTTGGGTTCAAAAATTGATTTGAACTGGTCTGCAAAATCCTCTCTGATCACAAATACAATCTTGCCAAATCCTGCACGAATAGCATCATAAATGGAGAAGTCCATTATCGTCTCTCCCGCTGGTCCGAATTCTTCGATCTGTTTCATACTTCCATAACGAGAGGCCATCCCAGCAGCCAGGATCAATAATGAAGGTTTCATTCATGCTAATTTAGTGGTCGAAATTATGATGAAAACGGAACGTATCAAAATACGAACTTTACACCAACATGTTAAAAAATAATTTAATACAATTCTTTCAGGATGAAGCTACAGAAAAGCATGAACTCTCTTGTGCCATGTTGCGAATTGACTTATTACATCCAGTAGTTTCAGGAAACAAAATATTTAAACTCAACCACTATCTCAAAGAAGCGATATCAAAGAAAAAAAGAGGTATTGTGACATTCGGCGGATATCATTCAAACCACTTGGTTGCAAGCGCCTATGCAGCAAAACAATCCAATCTTGAATCTATAGGGATTGTAAGGGGAGAGAAACCAAATTACTTATCTCACACACTCAATGACTGTATATCTTATGAAATGGAGTTGAAGTTCAGCACCAGGCAAGAATTTGATTCCATAAATATTGAAAATATAAAAAACGCATACCCTGATCACCTGGTGATACAACAAGGAGGGTATGGCAAACCTGGTATGTTGGGCGCAATGGACATACTGCGTATTGACGGCACAGAGAAATTCGACTTCATCATGGCTGCTTGTGGCACAGGTACAATGGGAGCAGGATTAATTAGTGCAGCCTCGTTAAATCAAAAAATCATACTGCTGTCAGTTCTAAAAGATAATTTTTCTATACTAGATGAAGTCAACGCCCTGATCGATGATGCAGGAATAAACCCATCAGCATTTGAGATACTGTTCGACTTTCATCTGGGTGGTTATGCAAAGCAACATCAACAACTTTTTGAATGTATGAATACATTTTATGGTAAACACCAAATTCCGACAGACTTCGTATACACCGGAAAAATGATATATGGATTTTATCAACTTGCAGCATCCAACTTTTTCCCAAAAAAATCAAAAATTTTATTGGTACACAGTGGCGGATTGCAGGGGAACAGGTCACTTACTGAGAATCAACTGATTTTTTGTTGACAGAGAAGTATCTTCGTATTCAATGAACAGAATTTCTATTTTCAACTATTTGTTTATACTATTAATCAGCTGTTTCAGTTTAATACAAACACGCGCACAAGATAGTCTGCCTGTATTCGAAGTACAGGAAAGAAATGGCATGGTGATCATTGGATGGAAGAACCCTTACCCAGAACTTACACAACTGGTGATTCAGCGATCATACGATTCAACGAAAGGTTTCAAATCCATCATGGCGATGCCCGACCCTTCATCGGTATCGAACGGATATGTCGACAAAACAATCAATGCAGTTAATCAATACTACAGACTCTTTTATGTTCAACCAGGTGGAAGATATTTCTTTACTGCATCAGTCAAACCCCGAAGAAGTGAGCCACAGATAGAAAAAGTCAACCCACAACCAGAAAATGTATTTGAGAAGGTCTATGAAGTATTGCCTGTGGCTTCATTGAATAAAAAAGATAAACTAAATAAGATAGCGCCAACATCAACATTAGAAAGCACACTGCCAGAAAATCTATTTACACCTTCAACATTGATATTCAGCAACAAAGATGGAGACCTGATCGTGGCGCTTCCTGAGGCAAATCAAAAAAAGTATTTACTGAAAGTGTACAGGGAAAATGGATTGGCGGTCTTCACAATGAAAGATATCAAGGATCCACAATTGCTGGTTGACCGGTCAAATTTTTACCACAGCGGTTGGTTTACTTTTGAATTGTATGAAGGCGGAAAAATAAAAGAGAAGAATAAATTCTTTATTCCTTCTATTGATTGACAAGTGTGCAATCAAACACTTTCTCAAAATTAGATAAAAGCAATGCTTTCACCTCGTTCATATCAACTTCCCTTCCTAATTCCTTTTGCAAAGAAGTAACCTGTTTGTCCGGTATACCACAAGGAACAATGGAATTGAAATAGGCAAGATCAGTATTCACATTCAATGCAAATCCATGCATAGTGACCCACCTGCTGCACCGCACCCCCATGGCACATATTTTTCTAGCTTTTATTTTTATTTCAGGATCGATCCAGACCCCTGTTTCTCCCTGGCTCCGTGAACCCTGTATTCCATAATGAGATAAAGTAAGTATAATGACCTCCTCAAGATATCTGAGATACTTGCCGATATCAGTAAAAAATCGCTCGAGATCAATGATCGGATATCCCACTACCTGACCCGGACCATGAAAGGTGATATCACCACCACGGTTGGTGGCATAATAGGCAATATTGCGGCTTTGCAATTCTTCCTTGCTGATCAATACATGTTCCTGCTTACCACTCTTCCCCAGCGTATATACGGCAGGATGCTCGCAAAAAAGCAAATGATGAATAGTTTGCGCAACATCCTCTCCTTTGGCCAATCGCATTTTCAATGATGTGTTTTGCATGAGCAAGTCTTCCTGAAACTTCCAGGCCTCGCCATATTCGATAACACCCAAATCCCTGAATATCACCTGTTCGTTCATAATACCTGATTGACTGTGGAAAGACATTAACTTTGCAAAAATAGTATTTATGGCGCTAGCCGGAGATTTAGATATGCAGAACGAAGAAATTAACGAGGAAGTTTCGGAAGAGCTGTATGAAAGACTGACCATTGTAGTTGACAAAGGACAGGAACCGCTTCGTATAGACAAATTCATTCTGCAAAGAGTGGTCAACACCTCAAGGAACAAGATCCAACAGGCAATCGAGAATGGCATGGTTCTTGTCAACAACCAGAAAATCAAATCAAACTACAAAACAAAGCCAGGAGACCAGATCATCTATTACTCAGATACGGATCCCGTAACCTATGAGATCATTCCCGAAAAACTCCCATTAAATATTGTATTTGAGGATGAACATGTGTTGGTGATCAACAAACCGGCAGGGATGGTCGTTCACCCAGGATCGGGCAACTTTAATGGCACCCTGATCAATGGCGTAGCATGGCATTTGAAAGAACAACAACCTGATCTGGATGAAAGCAAATTGCCAAGATTTGGCATGGTTCATCGAATCGATAAAAATACAAGCGGTCTGATCGTACTGGCAAAATCAGAACTGGCAGCTGTTCACCTGGCTAAACAGTTTTTTGATCATACTGTACAAAGAAGATACATCGCGTTAGTCTGGGGAAATTTTGAAGTTCAATCCGGAACGATCACCGGACACATCGGTCGTCATCAACGCTTAAGAAAACTCATGGATGTTTTTCCCGAGGGCGATCATGGAAAAGAAGCTACCACACATTTTACAGTGCTAGAGGACATGAAATATGTCAGTCTGATCGAATGCAAGCTTGAAACCGGAAGAACACACCAGATACGCGTACACATGCAGCACATAGGCCACCCATTATTTAATGACGATGTATACGGCGGTGACAGGATCGTTAAGGGAACGATCTTTTCAAAATACAAACAGTTTGTAGAAAATTGTTTTGAGATCTGCAAACGCCAAGCACTTCATGCAAAAACACTTGGCTTCATCCATCCGTTCACTGGAAAAGAAATGTTATTTGAATCTGAACTGGCTGACGATATCAATAAAGTAATAGAAAAATGGAGGGGCTACACTGGCAATAAACACATTGATTGATCGTCAAACTTAGCATACCAGGATAGTCTGCACAATGAAAATTTTATTTAGAGATATATTGACATCTCCTCAGCATATGACTTTGCCTTTGCACCTGCAGCCTCTGCAAAATCTTTTCCATTAGAGGCAAAGATGATGTCACGGCTTACGTTGACTAGAATACCGACATCTTTATTCATTGCTTTTTGTGAGATCTCAGAAAGACTCCCTCCTTGTGCACCTACCCCTGGTACAAGGAAGAAATGATCTGGTGATATCCTGCGCAGGTTAATGAATTCATCAGATCGTGTTGCGCCTACAACAAACATCAGGTTATCCTTGGTCCCCCATGAAGATACTGTTGAGATCACGCGTTCATAAAGCCTTGGATTCCCCTCTTCATTAAGCAGATTAAGTTCAAAATCAGCAGCACCCGGATTGGAAGTTAATGCGAGAACGATGGCCCACTTACCTTCAAACTGGAGAAATGGCTTTACGCTGTCTTCTCCCATATATGGCGCAACAGTAATCGAATCGAAGGGCAAGTTCTTGAGGAATGCAATTGCGTACTGAGTAGAAGTGTTACCGATATCACCACGCTTTGCATCTGCGATCTTGAAATGGGTATCGGGTATGTACTTAATTGTTTTCTCCATGGCCTTCCAGCCCTGCAAACCCTGTGCTTCATAAAATGCAGTGTTGATCTTGTAGGAGACGCAATATTGAAGTGTAGCATCAATGATTGCTTTATTGAATGAAAATACAGGATCTTCTTCCTCCTTTAAAAAATCAGGGATCTTTGAAAGATCAGTATCTAGTCCTACACAGAGATAAGATTTCTTAAGACGAATTTGTTCAATAAGTTGTTGCCTGGTCATGTATGAAGCAGTATTGAATGATTATTATAAACAATTTCAATTTATCAGTCATCAAATCGTTCCCGTTCTTCCACCATCTACCGGGATAGCAACACCATTAACATAGGATGCAGCCGGAGAGGATAAAAATGCTGCTACTGCAGCGATTTCCGAAGGCGATCCAAATCGTTTGGCAGGAACGGAGTGTTTCATCCTCTCCTCCATTTCCTGCTGGGTGACCTGCTCCCTCTGGGCGAAACTCCTGGCTACTGCTTCTAGCCTGGCTGTAGCGATAAAACCAGGCAACAGACTATTGACAGTGATTCCGTATTGCGCCAACTCATTGGACATGGTTTTAGACCAAGAAGCAACTGCAGCACGAATTGTATTTGAAACACCAAGGTGGTCAAGCGGGATCCTTACAGATGTAGAGATCACATTGATGATCCTTCCCCAACCTTTACGCCTCATTCCAGGTACAACGGCCTGTGTCAAAATATGATTACAGATCAAATGCTGTTGAAATGCTGATTCAAACTCTTTTATCTCTGCAGATGAGATCAACCCTGCGGCTGGTCCGCCTGTATTGTTGACCAAAATATCGATGTCGTGATTGCCACAAATTTCACTCACCACTTTCTTCAGCGCATCAATGTCTGAAAAATCAACGACAAAATATCCGTGCTGTTGTAACCTGCCCGCTGGCAACTCTGATACAGCCAGCTTTAGCCTTGTCTCATCCCTGGCCAGCAAGATACAGCTGGCTCCGGAGTTGGCTAACTCAACGGCGATGGCTTTACCGATGCCTTGAGAACTTCCGCAAACAATTGCCTTTTTACCTTCTAATGAAATGTTCATGCAATCTTATTGATCATCTTCCATCTCGCTCCTGATCTGATCAGAAACTTTTACCAATATCTTATCGATCCGGTGGCTGTCCATGTCTATAATTTCAAACCCAAAACCTTTCCAGTCAAATCGATCCCCTGTTACAGGAATGCGCTCCAAAGAATGTAAAATGAAACCTGCCAAAGTATCAAATTCCTGCTCACCCTCATTCATCCAATCCGCTTTTTCAAATCTGCTGAGAAAATCATAAAAAGGTATTTGTGCATCCACAAGGTAGGTGCCATCTTCTCGTTCAATGATCTCATAATCCTGAACATCATGCTGCGGAAGATCTCCAACGATCGCCTCAAGAATATCATTAAGGGTGACCAATCCAAGTAAGGTACCATACTCGTCCACCACAAAACTCGTGTGTATCTTGGTCTCTTTGAATTTTTCGAGTAGTTGATATGGACTGATGTTCTCGGGAACGAAGAGCGGATTTTTCATCACGTCTTTGAAAGAAACATCATCTGGCGTTACATACATCTCTTTGATCGAAACTATACCCGCTATATTATCAATAGTTTTATCGCATATTGGATATACTGAATGAGGCTCCTTGATGATCTTTTCCCTGATCGTCTCTTCATTATCATTCAAGTCAAACCAGATCACATCACTTCTGTGCGTCATCAAGGAAGTGATATTTCTGTCTCCCAAATGAAAAACACGTTGGATGATCTCCTGTTCTGTGGCCTCGATCGCTCCATGCTCAGTTCCCTCATTGATGATCGCTTTGATTTCTTCTTCGGTAACCTGACCATCATCAGATTTAATGCGAAATATCCGCATGATCAATCCGGTGGTATGGATCAACAACCACACAAACGGATATGTCATGATTGTGATCAATCGCATGGGAGATGCAACACTTTTTGCAATCCTCTCAGGGCTTGCAAGTCCAAGCCGTTTCGGTACGAGTTCTCCAAAAACAAGTGAAAAAAAAGTAATGACGACAACAACCAAAGCAGTGGCTATCCCATGACTGTATTCAAGGAATGCAGGAAACGTATTCAACCAACCAGCAACATCATCAATGATCTTATCCCCTGAATAGATACCGGTAAGAATACCTATGGTTGTAATTCCGATCTGAACGGTGGAAAGAAAGGAGTCTGGCTTTTGAGCAAGAGACAATGCATGCTTAGCCCTGAGGTCGCCTTTACTAGCTTGTCCCTCCAACCTGGCTTTTCTGGCAGAAACCAATGCGATCTCGGCCATAGAAAAAAAACCATTCAAGATGATCAGAAGGAACAGAATAAGCAGCTCGTTCATAACTTGTATTGGTGTAAAGATAACGACTGGCGAACTATTCGAGCACATAGCCAACCAAAAAGACAGCCCAATATTGCACCAACCAGTACATCAGAGGGGTAATGAACGCCCACATAAACCTGTGAGTACGCAATCAGTGCTGCCCATATAAAGAGCACCCTAAACCAGGGAGAAAAGGATTTCAAGGTTGTGAATACGTAAGTAGCAAAAGCAAAGTGATTAACGGCATGTGAGGATGTAAAGCTCCCGTTACCACCACAATAACTGGCCAACAAACGAATATTTCCTGCCATGAAAGGATCTCTGCATGGCCTTGGACGACCAACAAGATCTTTGATCACATGGCTGCTGATGAGATCACAACATATGATCAGTAAAATACCCGCAAGTAACCACCAAACCGCTTTGCTTCTTAAGGCAGAAAATGCGAACAGGATAATAAATACGTACAAGGGTATGTGAAATATAGATTCCCGCATGAATAAAGAAATGGTATCCATGTAAGGATGTATAAACAACCTGTTGATGAGCAACATGAGTTGATAATCCAAATGCAATAATTGTTGAAAAAAAGGGAGCGCTATTTCTTGGATCATTGTCATTAAAGCAAAAATAAGCCCTTAGACCATCGGTAGTTCAGAAAGAAAAATTAATAAAACATATTATAACAAGACAAAGATGGTTAATCAATGATGTAATCCGATAAACTGTCTTTTTTTTGTAATTTTGCACCTTTAAAACATCATACGTGGCATTGATCAAAAGCATATCCGGCATCAGAGGTACGATCGGGGGTAGACCGGGAGAATCACTTTCTCCTTTTGATATCGTCAGATACGCAGCTGCCTTTGGTCAATGGGCGACTTCAGGGGGAAATAAAAAAATTATCATTGGTAGGGATGGGAGGATAAGTGGCCCAATGGTATCTGAGCTTGTTGCACAAACCCTCGTTGCGTTAGGTGCAGATGTCATCGATCTGGGCCTTTCCACCACACCAACCGTTGAATTTGAGGTCACAGCCGAGAAAGCTGCAGGCGGCATCATCATTACAGCCAGTCATAATCCAAAGGAGTGGAACGCACTAAAATTACTCAATGACAAGGGAGAATTTATCAGTGCAGAAATTGGCGCGGCCATACTTAACAACGCAGATACAGGTAGCATCACATTTGCTTCAGTTGATAAAGCTGGAAAAATAATCAGAAAAGAAAAGCATGCTGACAGGCACCTCGATGCTGTTGTGAACTATCCATTGGTCGACAAAGCCATGATAGCAGAAAAGAAACTTAAAATTGTGGTGGATGCGATCAATAGCACCGGTGCACTATTTGTTCCTGCACTATTGAAAAAGTTAGGCATCCCTGAAGAAAATATTATTGTGCTGAATGGTGAAGTTAATGGCAAGTTTGTCCACAACCCCGAACCCCTTCCCCAACATCTTACGCAACTCTCAGCAGAAGTTGTTCTGCATAAAGCAGACCTCGGAATATCTGTTGATCCTGATGTTGACAGACTTGTATTGATCTGCGAAGATGGATCGATGTTTGGAGAAGAATACACATTGGTTTCTATTGCAGACTATGTACTTAGTGTCAGGAAGGGAAATACGGTCAGCAACCTCTCCTCATCAAGAGCACTAAAAGACATTACAGAAAAACATGGAGGCAGCTATTACCCAGCTGCAGTAGGAGAAGTAAATGTAGTGGCAAAGATGAAGGAGGTCAACGCAGTAATTGGCGGTGAAGGGAATGGAGGAATTATCGTTCCTGATTTCCATTATGGAAGAGATGCATTGATAGGCATAGCCCTGTTTTTAACACAATTGGCCAAGAACGGAAAAACAGTGAAGCAGATCCGAAATAGCTACCCCGATTATTTTATCAGCAAGAATAAAATCGAACTTGATGAGGGAGTCAATCTCGCATCAGTTTTCGAGAAAATCAAGGATAAATACAGAGGAAATCCCCTGAATACGATAGACGGACTAAGAATCGAGTTCGACAAAGATTGGGTACACCTCAGGGCGAGCAATACCGAACCCATTATTCGTATCATTGCCGAAAGTATGTTCGAAACCACAGCCAACAATATCGCCACAAAATTGATCCGCGATATTCAGGAATCCATATAATATTCTACGCCTATCTTTGCAGACCTAAGGCAAAGATGATGGCAAACCGGATCTATTTTGACAATGCTGCAACCACACCAATTATCCCTGAGGTAATAGAAGCCATGCTGCCCTACCTCACAGATCATTTTGGCAACCCTTCTTCCATATATTCGTACGGCAGAGAAGCAAGACTAGCTATCGAAAAATCAAGAAAATCAGTTGCCTCCATACTGCATGCACAGCCTTCAGAGATTTTTTTCACCAGTGGAGGCACTGAAAGCAGTAACACAGCGATCGTTGGTGCGATAAGAGACCTCGGCTGCAAACGGATCATCACCTCGCCAATAGAACATCACGCTACACTCCACACCTGCGAATTCTTAGCAAAAAAAGAGCAGGTTACACTTGAGTTCGTAAGGATCTTACCTAATGGCCACATAGACCTCAACGATCTTGAAACAAAATTATCTTCAACAACAACCAAAACACTGGTATCGCTGATGCATGCCAATAATGAAATTGGTAATATCAGCTGCATGAAGACCATAGGTGATATTTGCAGTCAATATGATGCTGTGTTTCATTCCGACACCGTTCAAACGGTTGGTCACTACCCTATTGACTTGTCAGCTGTATCCGTTGATTTCATAACTGGCTCGGGGCATAAATTCCATGGACCTAAGGGATCGGGTATTTTGTATGTCAATTCAAGAAATAAAATATCTCCATTCATTCATGGTGGTGGACAGGAAAGAAACATGCGGGCCGGAACTGAAAACATTTATGGTATTGTAGGATTTTCCAAGGCGCTTGAGTTGGCCACTGCCAATTATGATAGAGACAGCAAACAGATCAGAAGCTTGAAATCGTACATGAAATCACGGCTCGAGACTGAAATAAATTCAACCATCTTCAATGGTGATGTTGAGGGTGAAAGTCTTTATGCGGTGCTGAGTGTTGGATTCCCAAAAACAGAGCGATCTGAGATGCTGCTATACAATCTCGACATCCACAATATTTGCATATCCGGCGGAAGCGCCTGTACAAGTGGAACAGATCAGGGCTCTCATGTGATCAGGGCATTAAACACTGATGATCAGGTCACCATCAGGTTCTCGTTCAATAAATTCAATACAACAGAAGAAGTAGACAACGTAGTAGCCCAGCTCAAGGAATTGATTTAATGATTGGCAAAGAAAAGGTCTAACTTAATTTTTTCTTGATCTCACTCAATACAACGAGGGCTTCAACAGGTGTAAGCGAGTTGACATCCAACTTGTCCAACATTTTTCTCATTTCTGCAAAGACCTCTGTGTGTGCATCAAAGATGGAGAGCTGTACATTTTGCAGATCATGATTGATGACAGACGGTAATGAAGCGGATGGCTTTTTCTCCAGCTCGCTGAGTATCTCATCTGCTCTCTTCACCAATGTCAAGGGCATACCTGCCATTCGTGCAACGTGTATGCCAAAACTATGGGTGCTTCCCCCCGGCGCAAGCTTTCTGAGAAATATGATCTTATTTTCAATCTCTTTGTGGGTAATGTGAAAGTTTTTTATTCGCTCGAACCGACCCTCCAACTCATTCATCTCATGATAATGTGTTGCAAAAAGTGTTTTCGGACGCTTTGGGGAATCATGAAGAAATTCAGCGATACTGCAAGCGATGGAGATACCATCGTATGTAGATGTCCCCCTTCCTATCTCATCCAGAATAACCAAACTCCTGGAAGAAATGTTATTAATGATGCTTGCAGTTTCATTCATTTCCACCATGAATGTCGACTCCCCTCCACTAAGATTATCTGACGCTCCAACTCGGGTAAATATTTTGTCTGTAATGGGGATCCTGGCTGTTTTAGCAGGCACATAACTGCCCATATGTGCCATCAATGTAACAATTGCCGTCTGCCTCAGCAAAGCACTCTTTCCACTCATGTTGGGGCCCGTCAAAATGATCACCTGACATCCCTCTTTATCAAGACGAATATCATTTGAAACATATTCTGCTCCAGCGGGCAACAACTGTTCGATCACAGGATGTCTTGCCTCTTCCAATAACAACATATCATCATCATGCAACACAGGCTTGCAATATTTATGCTGAATAGCCTGAACAGCGAATGCAGTCAAACAATCAAGCACTGCAATCACATGTGCATTCTGCTGCATGGGAAGCATAAATTCTTGAAGCTCATTCAGCATGCGATCATAGAGCATTGACTCCAGCTGAAAAATCTTATCCTCAGCACCCATGATCTTTTCTTCATACGCTTTTAACTCTGCAGTGATATACCTTTCACCATTGGTCAGCGTTTGCTTTCGTATCCACTCGGAAGGAACTTTATTCTTATGGGTGTTGCTCACCTCAAGATAATATCCAAATACATTATTGAAGCCGATCTTCAGGGAAGTGATCCCCGTATTCACTGCTTCCCGCTGCTGAATTTCCAATAAGACATTTTTACCTCCTGTGGCAAGATCACGATATTGGTCCAATTCTTCATTAACTCCCCGTGCGATATACCCGCCTTTTTGAGTCTGGGCGGGGGGCTCTTCAGCAATCTCGCGAAATATTTTTTCTTTTATATATGTGCAGGCATTGAAACCATCGGCCAATCTGGATAAATAAGAATTGGGGATCTCTACTGCATAAGATTTTATGATTGCCACCTGTTCAAGTCCTCTTGCTAATTGCAGCAATTCACGCGGTCCAATTTTTTTTGAAGGTATTTTGCTTACCAGTCGTTCAATATCACCACAACCCTTGATCGCTGCAATAACCCTTTGACGCCAATCATCTTGTTTGATGATGTCCGCGACCAAATCTAATCGCTCTTCGATTTTATCCTTATTTACCAAAGGCATCAGTACCCACCTCTTCATCAAACGAGAGCCCATTGGAGAAACGGTAGCATCAATAGTATTTAGCAGCGTTGCGCCTCCTTCGACCGGAGAATGAACCAGCTCAAGATTACGAATAGTGAACTGATCCATCCACAGGTACTCATCCCTGTTGATCCGATGAATCGTAGTGATGTGGTTACTATTTGGGTGGGCTGTGTCATTGAGATAATGAAGGATAGCACCCGCAGCAACTATTCCGGCATCAAGTCCCTCAATACCAAAACCCTTCAAAGAGTGGGTTCCGAAATGCCGCAACAACCCTTCCTCGGCATACCGTTTGTCAAAAATCCATGAATCGAGGCAGTAAGTATAAAATCTTTTGCCAAATCGTTCACTAAAATCTGCCTGATGGCCTTTTTGAAAGATCACCTCAGCAGGCTGAAAGGTTTGTAATAACTTCTCCGTGTATTCCATATCACCTTCTGCCACAAAAAACTCTCCGGTTGAAATATCCAAGAAAGAGATACCGTTTATTTGCTCACCAAAATGAATACCCGCCAGAAAATTATTGCTATTATTTTCCAACAGCTTATCGTGTGTCGCTAGTCCCGGCGTCACCATTTCAGTAACCCCCCGCTTGACCAATCCCTTGGCAGTCTTAGGATCCTCCAGCTGATCACAAATAGCAACCCTGTATCCGGCCTTTACCAACTTATGCAGGTAGGTATCAAGTGAATGATGGGGAAAGCCAGCAAGTTCGAGCGAAGCCGCTGCACCATTGTTGCGTTTTGTTAACGTGATCCCTAGGACGGTAGAAGATTTCACAGCATCTTCCCCGAAGGTTTCATAAAAGTCACCGACCCTGAACAGAAGTATCGCATCGGGATATTTCTGCTTGATCGCACGATGTTGCTGCATTAAGGGAGTGTCGCTACTGTTTTTCATCGTATGCCGGCCTTCTGAGAATGTGCTCAAAAGTACGAAAGCAAATGATCAGAAAGCAACAAAAGACTCCTGCTTCACGCATTATTTTATGGTATTTTCAGCGTAGAAAAACACCATGTCAGGGGGTTTTGGCGTTCGCCTGAAACATCTAACTCGTTTCATGCGTTATTATGACGGGAATCATCAATCTTAATGTTTTGATCGATTATTTTTCTTTGTTGATATGTCATCAAAAAGCAGGGTAAAAACAACATATACATTCAATAACAAACCCACTTTGATTAGAGGTGGGGTTGAATATTTTTCAATCATGGAAGAGATGATTGAACATGCAAAACACAGCATTCAGCTGCATGTGTATATTTTTGAAGAGGACCAAACGGGAAAATCCATCGCCCTTAAACTCATCAATGCTTCCAAGAGAGGCGTTAAGGTTCAAATGTTGTTAGATGGATATGCTTCAAGGAGTCTTAGTGCACATTTCAAAAATGATCTCAGGAGCAGCGGCATAGGCCTTAGGTTTTTTGAACCGATTCTAAAAGGAGGAAATTTTTATTTTGGCCGCAGGCTTCACCATAAAATTTTGGTGACCGACGCCGAAAAAGCATTGGTGGGAGGGATCAATATATCCGACAAATACAATGATCTGCCCGGAAAACCGGCATGGTTGGACTGGGCGATTAAAGTAGAGGGTGATGCTGCTTATGAGCTATATAAATTATGTGATCAGCTGTATACAAAGAAACCTAATGATAGTATCGAGGCCGTTAAAAAAATAATCACAGACAAATTTCATGAAAGGTTTCATTGTCCTATCCGAATAAGAAGAAATGACTGGGTCATGAACAAGAATGAAATTTCAGCAAGCTACATGGAAATGTTCAAAAACGCCCAGCGAGAGATCATCATCATGTCGAGCTACTTTATCCCTAGTACTTTTTTCAAGCACAATATATTAAAAGCAGCCAAACGCGGGGTGAACATCAAACTGATACTTGCAGGTTTATCTGATGTTGGCATTGCAAAATATGCCGAACGATATTTGTACAGATGGGCTGTCCGTCATGGCATTGAGATTTATGAATACAAACACAATATCTTGCATGGCAAGGTGGCAATATGTGACAACAGAATAGTTACCATCGGATCATACAATGTCAATGACATCAGTGCACTGGCAAGCATTGAACTCAATGTGGATGTAGAAGAACCGGAGTTTGCCAGACATGTATATTCAACATTCATTAAAATAATACAAGAAGATTGCGAAAGGGTGAAGCCTATGACCGTGATCAACTCATTCAGCACGTTTGAAAAATTAACACAATGGATCTCTTACGAAACTGTACGATTCTTGTTTACACTTTTCACATTTTACTTCACCAGACAAAAAAGAAGTAGCTCCATATAAGGATGGCCGGTACCAAGAAAAATATCAAAAAGCAACATCTCCCGCAAAAAATATGTAAAGCATGCGGCAGACCTTTTTCCTGGAGGAAAAAATGGGAAAGATGCTGGCCAGAAGTACTCTACTGCAGCGATAGATGCAGATCAAAGAAATAATAATCATACAACATAATGATCGCAATCATCCACGGATCATACCGATGCATGTAGATTGAATACCTAAATAAACTACATGACGGGAGAACTCAACGAACAAGAGATCAACAATGTACTTTCAAGTCAGGCTATCGGACATCTTGCCTGTTGTGCGAAAAACCATCCATACGTGGTTCCGGTAATTTATACCTATGACGGGAAATTCATCTATGGACAATCGTTTGAAGGGAAAAAAATCGAACTGATGCGTGAAAATCCTAATGTCTGCTTTCAAGTAGACATAACAAACAACACCTCAACATGGCAGAGTGTATTGGTATTCGGACAATTTGAAGAACAGGTGGGAGAGGCAGAAAAAAGAGTGCGCGATTTATTGATAAACAAGATGGTGCCGCTAATGACCAGATCAGAAATACACAAACACGAGCATGATGAGGGAAAAGGACATGAACTTCCAGACGACGAAAGAATAAAGCCGATCATGTTCGCCATAAAAATAAATGAGAAGTGTGGGAGATTTGAAAAAAGGTAATGATGTTTGATGATGATATAGAGAGATTTGAAGACAGAGAGGAGGCAGGCAAAGCATTGGCACTAGAGATCAAGAAAAGAAAGATCAAAGCGGATTTTATAATTGCTCTACCACGGGGAGGAGTTCCCGTTGGAAAAGTAATTGCAGAGGAATTGCATATCCCACTCAGACTGTGCTATGTTAAAAAAATTGGCCATCCGGTCAATGAAGAGTACGCTATCGGCGCAGTCACTGAAGAAGATGAATTGATCATCAACAATGAAAACATTGACGAAGATTATACCAATAAAAAAATTATCGGCGCAAGATTAAGGATCAAGGAAATGAAATCGAGATTTGGACACCATTACGATATCAACGAATTGATCGATAAAATAGTCATATTGGTTGATGATGGAATTGCAACCGGAATTTGTCTCAAATTGGCGGTTACAGTCATGAAAAAACAAAAAGCAAAAAAGATCATCATCGCAACGCCCGTTTGTGCTGCAAATACGGTCAATGTCATGCAAGAGATCTCAGACCTTTTCATTTGTCTACTGCAACCGCAGTATTTTGTAGGAATTGGGGCATATTACAACAACTTTAAGCAATTGACTGACAAGGAAGTAGTGAGTCAACTTTCATCATGACTGATGAAAAGAAAAACTCTCCATTTAAATGCCTAATTTTGCTCCCTTCTTGATGTCTAACTGACATACAAGCAATTCAATAACTCCTACAAGAAGATACCATGGAATTTAAACGATTGAACAACATGACGGGAAGTGACCCAGTGATGAACCGAAGGATTACATCAATTTTTCTTCATGACTTTGAAGCTTTCAAAGAATTGTTTGTGTCAATTACGCAACATAAACAAATGGATCAGATCAAATTCGCACTTCACAAAATAAAACCCAGCCTTGTGATCTTTGAGCTGGATGATTTGATTAATCAATATGATGAATTGATGCAGATCGCACAAACAGAAGGCCTTACTTCACAACACCAGGAAAAATTAAGCAGCACCATCAAGGAAACTGAGATAAAAATAGGCAAAGTAAAAAACTTTCTCGCCTCATTATAAAAGGTTATTTCACGGTGTTTTTCGGCTGTTGTAGTATTTGTTATACGCCTCTACCCTGTTATTGATGTGTAACTTCTTGTAAACATTGTACACATGCTTTCTTACGGTCTCCTGAGATATCACAAGAGCAACGGCAATTTCCTTGTATAATCTTCCCTTGACCAGCAACTCCAGAATTTCATATTCCCTTGAAGACAATTTCTCGATCAACTCATCCCGAACTTCCTCTTTTTTTCTGAAACTCGCTACAACTTTACTTGCAATCTGACTGGTCATGGGCGCTCCGCCTTCATAAAGGTCTTTAATGGCTGAGATCATTTCAGCGGGCTTGGTCTTTTTGAGGATGTACCCACTGGCGCCGGCGGCAAGTGCTTCAAAGATTTTCTCATCATCCTCATATACCGTACACATCATGAAAAGTATATTTGGACATTGACTTTTTAAAATCTTAACCGCCTCGATACCATTCATCTTGCCCATATTAATATCCATGAGTACAACATCAGGAGCAACTTCAGGTATTTTAACGATAGCCTCTTCTCCGGATGCAAATACACCCACCATTTCATAACCGCTAACACCTTGAATGATTTGTTCCAAAGCCGTACGGATAAAATGATTATCCTCAACTACACTAACCTTGATGTCTTTTTCCATATAATAATTCTCAATGTTATAATAAACAAGGTTAAGCGAAGAAAGTTATAAAAAACACTAGCGAAAAAATGCGTTATGGTAAAAATTTACATTGGCACATACAGTATGTATTTTTCCTCAAAATAAGGCTCAGGGAATAATCCATGAATATCATAAACATAGGGCCTTAAATTAGAATCTGCAATTTCCTGCGTCAAATCACCTCCCTTCAGGCAAATCAACCCATTTTTTAGGCCTTCCATTTTTCTTTCGTTGCGCAACAGTGGCTTACTCCAACGCCATAGATCTTTCAGAGGCGCCACTGCTCTTGAGACAGCAAAGTCGAATTTCCTGCCTTTTATATCTTCAGCCCTTGTATGTTCCGTTGTCACATTCTTTAACCCAACCTTCTCAATAACCGCATCAACAACCTTCAGCTTTTTTGCAATGGAGTCGACCAAATGGAATTCGACACCCGGAAAAAAAATAGCTAAGGGAATTCCGGGAAAACCTCCACCTGTACCTATGTCAATCACCTGTATACCGTCATCAAAACTATACTCCGCTGCAATAGCAAGAGAATGAAGGACATGTTTTTCATAAAGGGATCCAATATCTTTTCTTGATATGACATTTATTTTTTCATTCCATTCTTGATAGATGTCTTGTAATTGAGCAAATTGCGACAACTGCATTTCAGAGAAATCATCAAAATATTGTCGTATTAACTCCATTGGGTCTTGGGCTTTTTCCATAAAGAAGATGCAAAAGAAAGATAATAAAAAAACATCCATAGGTCCCAAAGCCAAAAGAAAGGAAACAGATCAGATTCAGATAATTTTTTCATTGAAAGGCCAAAAACAATAGCCTGCGTCAACATTCTACACAAGAAAATACCAACGACCCATCGCCAGTCGAATGTCAGCAATGCCGCCACAAAAATTGGATAATAAAGAAAATGAGAAACGATGTAAAATCCCAATCTCAATCGATCCTTTGCTTTATAATATTTACCAGCTGCATTGTGCCTTTCTTTTTGCACCACCCACTCATCCCAGGATTCCGGCGTGGAAGAATAGGTAAAAGCTTCAGGATCAATCACCACCGCTGTATTGTGGCCGGTTGCTGCACCGTTGATAAAAAGATCATCATCTCCGCCAGAGAGGTGGTGGTGTTTGGCAAACCCCTTGTGCTTGAAGAAAAGTTCCTTTTTATAGGCAAGATTTCTTCCTACACCCATATATGCTTTTCCTGCAATTGCAGAAGACAAGTATTGAATCGCAGTATGAAAAGCATCGAAACGTACAATTTTGTTGAGAAGGCCCTTTTTCTTTTTATATGCTCCGTACCCAAGGACGATCTCAATCCCAGGCAGAAAAGCGTCCTGCATCTTCTTTAACCAATGTTCTGAAGCAGGTATGCAATCGGCATCCGTCAACAACAATAATTCATATTTGGCAGACTTAATACCCATCGATAATGGAAATTTCTTTCCGGGTATGTGTACTGCCTCCTGTTTTAATTCTACAATGTGAAGCTGTTTGAACTGTTTATACAAGCCTTCAAGTAGATATTTTGTGTCGTCATGCGAGTTATCATTCACAACAACCACCTCATGGGTGCTCCTGTATGACTGAACCAAGATTCCTGGAAGATTAACTTCGATCTCATCGGCTTCATCCCGCGCGCAGACGACTACACTGACCGCATGCTCCAAGTGCATATCGCTTTTAGGTTTTTTATAAAAAGCAAGAAGCCTGAAATACCTGAGGTAAAAATAGAGTTGAATGATTGTTAATAGGGAGAACAACGAAATGGGAATCCAGAACAACATACTCATACCTACGAAGATAAAGAAGCATCAGCTAAGCTGTGATTGTGGGTAAGGATATTTTATCCATCCGTTTTTAACAAAAAGACATCAATATCTTTGCAATATGAATTATGCCGAATGCCTGGACTATCTCTATGCCAAATTGCCCTTGTTCAGCAAAATGGGCCATGCAGCGCTAAAAATTGATCTTAGCAATACAATAGCGATCTGCCGCAAATTGGGCAATCCAGAAAAGAAAATTAAAACTATTCATGTTGCAGGGACCAACGGCAAAGGCTCAGTAAGTCATATGCTTGCAGCCGTCTTTCAAACAGCAGGCTACAAAACAGGCTTGTATACCTCTCCCCACCTCAAGGATTTTAGAGAACGAATCAAAATCGGAGGGGAGATGATTCCAGAGGAAAAAGTCATTCGTTACACTGAAATGATGATGCCTGTCATTGAAGAAATAAGTCCCTCTTTCTTTGAAGTTACCGTAGGAATGGCCTTTACTTATTTTGCTGATGAGCAAGTGGATATTGCGATCATTGAAACCGGTTTAGGCGGCCGGCTTGACAGCACCAATATAATTCTTCCGGATGTATCGATCATAACAAACATTGGATTTGATCATGAGCAAATTTTAGGAAATACGCTTGAGAAGATCGCAGGTGAAAAAGCGGGGATAATAAAGTACGAAACGCCTGTTGTCATTGGACGTACCACACCGGAAACCAGAGAGGTGTTTTTAAACAAAGCGGAAATGGAAAACGCCAAGATCTATTTTGCGGATCAGGACTGGAACTGCGAAATTATTGAGAGTCAACCTCACTCGTTGGTTTTGTGCATAACAGAAAAGGCGAATAATGAGTCTATGACGATTGAAAGTGAGCTGCCAGGTTTGTATCAACATGAGAACATCAGAACAGTGCTGGCTGCTATAAAAATACTATGTCAAAAGGGATGGCAGATCCAACCAGAGGATGTATGCGATGGAATAAGACGCGTTAAAACGTTAACCGGACTTGGAGGCAGATGGGAGCTGCTGCAAAAAGACCCATTCGTTATCCTTGATGTTGCCCATAATGAAGATGGCATCAAGAATGTGATCAAGCAGATCAACAGTGTAAAACATTCCCGATTATTTATTGTCCTTGGTATGTCAAAAGATAAGGATGTCGAAAAAGTAATTGCACTGCTGCCCAAAAAAGCAACATATTGCTACACAAAAGCCCAGATACCCAGAGCGATGGAGATCTCAGCACTGGAAAAGATAGCAACAGAGGCTGGATTGAATGGTAGCTCCTATGAGCATGTAAATCATGCCATCAGCGCATGCCTCAAGATTGCACAAAAAGACGATCTTATTGTGGTATGCGGCAGCATCTTTGTGGTTGGAGAAGTTGACAGAGATGAAATATTCAATAATTAATTACTCCCAATCTGTTCAAGGCATAAAAAAGTGCCGTAACGTGCATGCTCTGGTGGATCTGATTCGTTTTTAAGAGTTCTATGACTTTATCCTGGGTTAGCAACTGAACTTCAATCTCCTCGTTCTCATCAAGCGATTGTTCTGCCACTTTCCTGCCACCCCTGGCCAGAAAAAAGTACATCCAATTATTATTGGTTGAAGGATTGGCAGATGTTTTGCCAAGGCATTCAAAAGAGGAGAATTCATAGCCGGTTTCTTCCAAAAGTTCTCTTGCAATCGCATTTTCAATTCCCTCATCATCATCAACACAACCCCCGGGTATCTCCATCATTGTAAGTCCAATTGCATGTCGGTATTGTCTTTCGAAAATAAATTCCCCTTCCTCAGTGATGGCCACCGCTGTGACCCATGTAGGGAATTCGTACACATAATAAGGATCAACTTTGCTTCCGTCTTTTCTTTCGCAACTGTCCTTTCTCACAGTGAACCAGAGGTCTTTGAACAGGTACTCAGACTTCAATATTTTCCATTCCATTTGTTATGATTTTACTGCCCTTAGCAGTGCCCTTCGGAGATAAGGCGCCTTTAGCTTTTTATCATAATAAAAGATCATATATCCTCTTGAAGGAGTAACTGAAAATCCTTTATTACGTAGTAAAGCAGAAAACTCAATTTCATCATCATGTTGATGGTATGTACATAACGCAATTTTCAGATTAGTCCTTTGACTAAGTATATCATCGAAGCCCTTGAGTAATTTTCGCTCTCCACCATCAACATCGATCTTCAGAAAATTTAGCTCCTTATCTGCAAAAAAATTATCCCCAGTATAGTTACGCGCATCATTTTTATCTGAAATGAATTTGGGAATAATTTCCACCTTCTCACGCCAAGGTTCAAAGGTTTTTTTCAGCGCCTCGATCCACTCAGGATCTGATTCGAATAAATAGACCTTCTTCACAGCTTCAATTACCGAAAGAGAAAAATTTCCCTCTGCAGCACCTACATCAGCCAGAACATCACCGTCAGCAAGCTTGAAATCTTCAGATAGATAACGATGTGGACTCTTATTATCCTGCTCAAGGGATAGATCATGAAAAGAACGACGTATGCGTGACGCAGTCCATCGCTTCTTAAAATACAAACGTTTACCATCCATCAGCACATACCTCATCCCAGATTGTTCATCAAGAAAAACATCTATATCTGATTCAACATATTGTTCTGTGAAGGAATAAGGAAAGACTTCTACTCCATTCTTTTTTACGAATTCAATTACCTCTTTTCTTTCAGGATCATTTACAAATGACGGATCGGCCTCATGAAATGCAGGTATTTTTTTCCTCAACGAATTCAATAGAATTTTGGTACGAATTGGCTTTGGGACCACTACCCTGTACAACTGGAATAAAAGAGACATCAGCAATATTTAAATTATAGGCAAAACTAATTATGCCATTGAATACTCAGATTGGCATTAGTTGCTTCGCCTAAACCCAACGCAGCAGCAGAAGCATTGCTCATTCTCATCAACATGCCCTCACTCTCTTTGCCAGCAGGAACAGGTGCCAATACTTTTGCATAAATTTCTTTACCCGTCTGGGCAGCGGCTATACGAACAATTGTTCCGGGCACTACATCATTCATCAGGACATAATACTTACCATCTTGCCAACCGCTGGTGCTTTTGAAAATGCCATATACCGGCTGTGCTAATTTCTTCAACGAGCCTTCTTTTGATTGCATGTTGAATGTTTGAAAAAAATGTCCGACGCCATTATCTTTTAGCTCTTGATCAGATGACGGTGCAACGCTCTGAACCGTTTGCTTAGAGGATAAAGAAACTGATGCTTTAGGTTCGGGCGCTACATAGGAACTAACAGGTTTCTCTGGCTCCTTTTTTGATTTGACTTCTTCAGGCGATGGCACAGGAGCAGCCCGTGAAACAGCAATTGTTTCGTTCTGTTTTACCACGCTCACGTTGTTCACATCAACTTGTAATGCAGCAGCTTTTATATACCCAACAATTAATTTGAAACCACTGTTCACCTGATCGCCTTTCAATGCATTCCATTTTTTCAATAAAGTGACCTCTACGTTATAAAGACTGGCAAGCCTGAACAGTCCTTCCTTGGGTTGAACCACATGCACTATAGGGATCCCTCCTTCCGAAGCATTAGCAAGCTGCGAAAAATTTGATTTCGTAAGAGGAACTTCAAGCGTTTGACCAATACCCAACCCCTTTTCAATGGAAAGTCCGTTGAAAGCAGCTATTTCTCTCGGACTGATCATATATATTCTGCCTACACTATACCAATTTTCTTTTGGCAGAACTTTATGTTCGACAAAGAAAGAACCATCGCCTGAACGCTTTATTGAGAATGGACCAACTTTCTGTGCGCAGACGGAAGTAAAGAGAAAGCAAAAAACAAATGAATATAAGAGCCTCATGTAAATCGTGTTGTAGTACAAAATAATCTATATTTTTCCATAAAAAAACAACAAATTCAATAAGAACATAAATTAATGAATGATTTACACATTCATCAGTATTCTCCAGGACATGGGGTAATGATTTTTTGCCTTTCGGTTGACCATTTTAACCCAGCCTAACACAACCTGTTTGCATTGAATAAGTCCCCATCCTGAAAAGTCAACATCCACATCAATTGTATCACGTCGGAGAAACTTCAAGGCTGCTTGTACATCCAAGTCGATTTTTGGTATGTGATCGGACCGAACCATGCTCATGGCAAGTTCGTGATCAGGGATCAACTCATTTCGTATCAATTCGCCAACACGCAAACCAGATCGCTTTAACCTCAGTGAATCTTTTATGAGCGAAACCTCTGACATGTTTTTCTCCTCACACATATATACATCTCCCTCCCTCTGATAATATACTGCGCCGCCTTCAATATTGATCCATTTATCTAGCAAACTAGTATCTTTTATTATAGTTAATCCACTGGAGCCAACTTTGTATTGCGTAACCGGATCTGCAGTTATCTTTCGAAGTACTGCACAAAAAAATCCCTCTCCCTGTAGTCGGTCAGGATAAAATCTATACCCATAACCGCCGTGTTTTTCAGATACCGATTGAACAATGCCCCACTGAGGTTCAATGGGTATCACAACTGATTCATACATCCCGGATCCTATCAGGTGATCAATGACATCTTCATTCTCCTCTTTCGAAAAAGAGCAAGTAGAATAAAGCAAATACCCTCCTTCTTTAATGACCCTTGATGCACTTTCAAGAATCCTCGTTTGTCGCATTGCGCACGAGGAAACATGCTCAGGCGACCATTCATGCTGAGCATTTTCATCTTTTCTAAATAATCCACTGCCACTGCATGGTGCATCTACCAGCACAAGATCAAATATTTCGCCTAACTGCTCAATTTCTCTGGGGTCATTGTTGGAAACAAGCACATGGTCGGCGCCCCACTTGATCACATTTTCAACAAGTGAAGACACACGCGATTGAATGATCTCATTGGCGAGTACAAGTTTGAAAAAAGGAAGAGAGGCCAATAAGGTAGACTTCCCTCCTGGCGCCGCACACAGATCAAGTGCATTCAAGTTTCGCTGTGTATCAAGTACAGAATGAATTACATGATGAATGAACATACTGGATGCCTCTTGTACATAATAGGCACCGCCATGAAACAAAGGATCAAGCGTAAAGGAAGGCCGCTCAGTAAGGTAAAATGCATTGTTGCACCAAGGAACAAGATCGCCTTTGATGGAAGATGTGAATAAAGTATCTGAGGATGCTAGTTTCGCTTTGTTGATCCTTACTGAAACTGAGGCATGAGATTGATGAGCAGCAATGAAAGAATCCCTGCAAAAACCAGCGCAATTATGCAGTGATGACAAAAAAGTTGCTGAAAGCGTCATAGGCTAGTTTGCCATGTTTTCACCGGAAGGTCGTCAGATATTCCTGACTTCCGCCAGAAGATCCTGCAATGCTTTTTTAGCATCACCAAAAAGCATCGAAGTCTTTGGTTGAAAGAAAAGTTGATTTTCTATACCTGCATATCCTGGCTTCATACTTCTTTTATTGACGATAATTAGCTTAGCCTCTTCCACCTCTAAAATTGGCATGCCATATATCGGAGACGATGGATCTGTCTTTGCAGCAGGATTAACAACATCGTTTGCACCTAGTACCAGTACAACATCCGTTGTCTTGAACTCTTCATTGGCTTGCTCCATTTCCAACAACTTATCATAACTCACATCAGCCTCAGCAAGCAATACATTCATATGTCCAGGCATACGTCCTGCAACCGGATGAATAGCATATTTCACTTCAACACCTTTGCTCTCAAGTGTTTTTTCTAACTCATGACATACGTGCTGAGCCTGCGCCACAGCAAGTCCATACCCTGGCACGATCATCACTTTATTTGCGTAACTCATGACCATCGCTGCATCACTAAGCGATAATTCTTTATAGGTTCCCCCTTGTGGGCCCACAGCGCCTGCAGCAGTTGTGCCACCACCAAATGATCCAATGAGTACATTTTTCAGCGAACGATTCATTGCCTTACACATCAAGATGGTCAGTAAAGTACCTGCTGCACCTACAAGGATACCGCCGGTAAGCATAACCTTGTTGTTATATAAGAACCCGCCACAAGCGGCTGCAACACCAGTAAATGAATTCAGCAAAGAGATCACAACAGGCATGTCTGCACCACCAATTGGCAACACAAAAAATATTCCATAAAGTAAAGACAGTACGATGATGAGGTAAAAAAACAGTGGCGCCTGATCCGGACCTGCATACATAAGATAGGCTGCAAGTGAAAGATTAAGAATTAGGATGACCAAATTGATGATGTGTTGTCCCTTGAATGCAAAGTCCTTGACACTGCCATTCAATTTGCCCCAGGCGATCATACTTCCGGAGAATGAAACAGCTCCTATAATAAGGCCGAGCAGAATGATCAACAAACTGGTCTGATCCACCCCGACATGCACCATGTGTCTGAACTCTATCACAGAGATCAACGCTGCACAAGCACCACCCATTCCATTGAATAGACTCACCATCTCAGGCATCGCAGTCATTTTAACACGCTTTGCCATCAATGTTCCAACTACAGCTCCTATCAACAATGCAGAAAAGATCCAACCATAATTGCCAAGTCGACGACCTTCTTCTTCGTAAAGAAAAATAGTACCCAGAATAGCAATACCCATGCCTACAGCAGCGAAAAGATTCCCTTTACGGGCAGTGGCCGGATTGGACAGCATCTTCAATCCTACAATAAAGGTTACAGATCCGATCAGATAACAAACTACAAGTATGTTCAACTCCATGAGAACTCAATTAGGATTTCTTTGTAATAAATAGCTTATTTCTTCTTTTTAAACATTTCCAACATCCTGTCTGTAACAACAAATCCGCCAACCACATTCAGAGTACCAAGAATTACAGCAAGAAAGCCCAGGATCAACGCGATTGCATTTCCCTCCTCAGCTTTTCCCATCACGATGATAGCACCGATGATAACGACACCATGAATGGCATTAGCCCCACTCATCAATGGAGTATGCAAAACACTAGGAACCCTGCCGATCACTTCTATGCCCACAAAAATCATCAGGATCACGATATAGATCATTTCCTGATGCCCCGAGATCCATCCTAAAATCTGTTCCATAAAAACGTTTTTTTGATTGACAAAAAATTATACCCCCGCACGTGCCCCCTTAACCAGATCATCATCAACATCAACATTCAATGTATTTTCTTTGGTGATGATCAATTGAAGAAAATTCAGGATATTCTTTCCGTAGAGTTTACTTGCGTCAGATGGCATGGTAGCAGGAAGGTTGCTGTCCCCGATAATCGAAATACCATTGTAATGAACAACCTCTCTGTCTTTCGTAACTGGAGTATTACCACCCGTTGATGCAGCAAGATCAATGATCACACTTCCCCTGCGCATCGTCTTGAGCATTTCATCAGTGATCAGGATAGGCGCCTTCTTTCCAGGTATCTGTGCAGTGGTGATAACAATGTCTGACTTAGCTATACTTTCAGCGATCTTGAGTTGTTGATTGCGCTTGTACTCTTCAGATTGTTCAACAGCATATCCACCCGCAGTGGAAGCATCAGCTGCACCAGGCACCTCGATAAACTTGGCGCCTAGACTTTGTACTTCCTCCTTAACCGCTGGCCTTGTATCAAACACTTCTACCACACATCCAAGACGCTTTGCTGTTGCAATTGCTTGCAAGCCCGCAACACCTGCGCCAAGGATCAACAACTTTGCAGGAGCAATGCTGCCTGCTGCAGTCATGAACATTGGAAAATACCTGCCATAAGCATTGGCTGCTGTGATCACTGCTTTGTAGCCAGCGATATTGGCCTGACTTGAAAGCACATCCATGCTTTGTGCCCTGGTTGTACGGGGAAGTAACTCAAGACTATATACAACAAGCCCTTGTTCTGTCCATTTACTGATTTGTTCAGACTGAAATCTTGCCTGATACATGCCAATCAGTATGGCTCCTTTTTTGAATGTTGCGGAAGGTGCATGGATGGAAAGAACAACATCTGCATGTTGGGAAATTTCTGCAGCGCTTTTCACCTCCGCACCTACAGCACGATAGTCATCATCTGAGCAAAAAGCGTTCAAACCTGCTCCGCTTTCGACCCAAACCTGTATTCCTTTCTTTACCAACTGTGCGGCTCCTTCTGCAATGAGTGAAACCCTTGTTTCGGGAGCAAGTTCTTTTAAAACACCAACGATCATAGGGGCTGAATTGAAGACACAAAGCTAGTCAATTTAAGTATGTCTTCCACTAAAAAACCATTAAAATCGAATCGTAAAATGCTGCTTTTGATGGAATTCTTTTTTAAAAAAAACAACCCCCATGAAAAACAAATCTATGGAGCAGGTAACTCGCCCATGCTGGCAAATCTCGTTCCAGGCCTTCTCCATACCCGGACTCCAATGGATATCATCAAAAACAAATACATCATCATTTTCGGCCACGCACATGGCTTTTGTAAAATAATCAATGGTTGGGCGGTATTGATGATTTCCGTCAAAGAAGATCAACTTGCGACCTTTGATATCATCTAACACCTTGTCCAAATGCTCTTTGAAGTCACCACAGATCAAATTGACATTCTTGATACCCGACTCGGAGAATGAACGAGCGACAAAATCTGCAAGAGCTGGAGAACCTTCAATGGTGGTGACACCATTTGCGGGTTGTGCAAGCGAAAGATAGCGGGTAGTCACGCCCAAAGAAGTTCCCAACTCAACGACTGAATCGATCTCATAATAACGCATCATTCTATAAAGAAGTCTCGCATACTTTGATGTTTTCAAAGCCGAACTTGCTATACTTGAAACCTTTCGATGCAATTTGTTGCTGTATGCTGAACCAGCTCCAAGATCCTCTATTGCTAAAGTGTCCTCACAAGACAACAAATATTTTCTATACTGCTCTATTTGCTGAAATCCTTGATGATGTTCGTCGTTTTTTCGAAGAAGGTTTACGACAAAATCAAAGACAAAAGGAGAATGAATGCCATGGCCTTTCCCGTTGGAGGCCCGAATGAAATAGTTCAGGTAGTTGATCAACAACTCAAATCGTGTATACATTCTCTATGCGTTGGTTTCCGCATGTTGCTTTCGGACCCAGGTCTCGAATGCATAAGAAAAATGATGCTTATCGTCGGGAGCGAATTCAATACAATCGATCAATTGAAAATCTTCGGTGTTGATCGCAGGAAAAAATACATCTGCATCTTTAAACTCACCATACACCCTTGTAAGGTATATTTTGTCTGCCATTGGTATTGCCTGTCGGTAAATATCCCCGCCGCCGATGACAAAAGCCTCGCGACAATCAGTAGACCTGGCCCTTTGCAAAGCCTCCTCCAAACTTCCACAAACCAAAAGCCCTGGCTGCGAGGAAATCGAGTTAGCATCTCGGGTGATAACAATATTTGTTCGCCCTGGTAGTGGCTTACCTGCTAGTGAGACAAATGTTTTTCTTCCCATTATAACAGGCATTCCCCAGGTGAGGTTTTTAAAAAACTTCATGTCATTGGGAAGTCGCCACAATAAAGTATTGTTACCCCCGATGGCATTATCCGTTGAAGCAGCGACTACGAGAGATATCAGCATATCGATAATTAGTTTATGTTAAACTGCAACAGGTGCTTTGATGGCCGGATGCGACTGGTATCCTTCCAAAACAAAATCTTCAAAACTAAATTCAAAAATATCTTTTACTGCAGGGTTGATCTTCATCAGAGGAAGCTGATAAGGGGTTCTGCTCAGTTGCAAACGTGCCTGTTCGACATGGTTGTTATATAGGTGAACATCACCAAAACTGTGAACAAAATCTCCCAACTTCAGATCACACACCTGTGCAACCATCATGGTAAAAAGCGCATAGGATGCAATGTTGAAAGGAACGCCCAGAAACACGTCGGCTGAGCGCTGATAAAGCTGACAAGAGAGTTTCCCGTCGGCAACATAAAACTGAAAAAGGGTATGACAAGGCATTAGCGCCATGTGTGGTAAGTCTCCGACATTCCAGGCACTCACGATCAATCGTCGGCTGTCCGGATTCTGCTTGATCTGTTGGATCAAATCTGCTATCTGGTCATATACTTTTCCATCCGCTGCAACCCAAGACCTCCATTGCTTTCCGTAAACAGGCCCTAATTCTCCTTGCTCATCAGCCCATTCATCCCATATGCTCACCCCATTATCTTTCAGGTACTTAATGTTTGTTTCGCCTTTAAGGAACCAAAGCAGCTCGTGAATGATACTTCGGAGGTGCAGCTTCTTTGTTGTTACCATAGGAAACCCATCTTCAAGATTGAACCTCATTTGGTAACCGAAAATACTTTTGGTGCCAGTACCTGTACGATCACTTTTTTCAGTGCCATTTTCTAATATATACTTAAGCAGGTCTAGATACTGTTGCATGTTTTTTTCAATTTATTGTTTATTGATGACCTCTTCAATCACGCTACCAATATTTCCGCTTGGCATTTGAATTTTTAGCAATGCTGCAATAGTTGGTGCGATATCACTCATATAGACAGTGCGGTTACTTACCCCCTGCTTAACCCCCCATCCCATCCACAACAATGGTATATGTGCGTCATACGCATATGGTGTACCATGGGTTGCTCCGACAAGAGAATTGGTAAAAAAATTACCCGAATTATACACTACTTGAATATCTCCTGCAAGCTTATGATTGAACCCCTTCTGAAACATCTCACGAAACTCAGTCGGCAGGTTCACTGAATTGATTTGCTCATTGTCAAATGCTAAAAAAATATCCTCATCCCTGTTGAGTTGTTCAATATAAAAAGATTTTACAGCACGGAAGTCGGCCCCTACCGAATCAATTGACGCTTTGTCCAGATACACCTGATAATTAGCCGTAGCTTCAACAAGTCGCTTTAGTCCAAACTTTTTGATGGTTGCTTCCTCGGCTCTGTCATTTTTTTTCATTGCCTTACCAGGCAGTTGATTCTCCATCGTGAATCCGGGCGAATGAGATACAGCATGATCGGCCGTCATGAAGAAGAGATATTGTCCCTTTCCAATCCGCCTGTCCAGGTAATCAAAAAAAGCTGCCAGGTCCTTGTCAAGCTTCAGGTACATATCCTCTATTTCGACTGAATTCGGACCAAACGCATGCCCCACATAATCAGTTGAAGATAGACTGATCGCCAAAAAATCCGTTATGCTATCCTTCCCCAACGACTCCCCCTCAATGGCCGATCTTGAAAAAGCAAGTGTCAATGTATTCCCCGCAGGAGTTGATGCGATAGCACCATAGTCACTTCCGACCTTATCTTCGAGCTTTCTTGGGAAGGGACTCTTGAGGTATCGATCACTATGAATATCGCTTTGTACATAGGAATCAAAAGGATGGGTTAACTGCCAGTTTGAACGATACAGAGAATCAACCATCTTACGTTCATTGAATGACTTCGCCCAGGGACTGAGCTCTTTCATATACCATGTGCTGGATACAAAATTTCCGGTAGCACCATCATACCAATAGGCTGCATCTGCAGCATGTCCTGCAGGCAAGATGCTACCGCGATCTTTTATGGCAACCCCCACTACCTTAGACCGGAAGTTTGTCGCCATTTCCAGCTCGTCGGTGATGGTGGTTGTTTTTAAGTTCTTGGGCGACATAGGACCACCCTTTCCGGCCCCAACAACAGCAACATCATTATCCTCCGTACAATAAACGAATCTTCCTTTAGACCGATCATACCAGTCATTCCCCATGATGCCATTGATTGCAGGAACAGAGCCGGTATAAACACAGGCGTGTCCAGCTGCAGTAACGGTTTGTGCATACGGTATAAAAGTATTCTCACACGAAAACCCTTCTCTCAAAATTCTCTTGAACCCGTTTTGTCCATAGCGACTTTGAAAACGATCAATGTAATCCAACCTCATCTGATCCACAACCATTCCCACAACCAGCTTTGGCGAATTTGATCGCTTCACCTGTTGTTGGGCATGACCAACGATCAATAATGAAGCATGGAAAAATGACAAGAAAATCAGCTTTTTCATGAGAAATCTTGTTTAGGAAGCTCAATGACAAAGTTATGGGAATACCCTCCTTAATCCCCGCTATTTTATGAACATCCTGCCCTTCTATGTTAATTTGAAAAAAATTATCTTTGCAGCGCACTCGCTCACCCAAAACCCATGACATATGGCAGATATTTTTGAAAGGTTACTCAGCAATTATGGCCCGATCGGACAACACCGTGAGAGGGCTCACGGATACTTTGCATTTCCTAAGCTGGAAGGGGAGATTGGAAACAGGATGAATTTCAGAGGAAAGGAAAAAATTGTTTGGAGTCTCAATAATTATCTCGGACTGGCCAATCATCCTGAGATCAGAAAGGCTGATGCAGATGCTGCTGCGCAGTATGGATTAGCCTCACCGATGGGTGCCAGGATGATGAGTGGAAACACCAATCATCATGAACAATTGGAGCGTGAGCTTGCAGAATTTGAGCACAAAGAGGATTCAATACTGCTGAACTTCGGTTATCAAGGCATCATGAGTGTGATTGACGCGTTGTGCAGCAGGCATGATGTGATCGTGTATGATGCTGAAAGTCATGCTTGTATCATAGATGGACTGAGGCTTCACCCTGGACATCGTTTTGTATTCAAACACAATGATGTTGCAGACTGCGAAAAACAGTTACAGCGTGCAACAGCTTTGATCGAGAAACAAAAAAGCGGTGGAATTTTACTCATCACCGAAGGTGTCTTCGGAATGGCAGGCGATCAGGGTAAACTCAAAGAGATTGCAGCATTAAGACCAAAATACTCATTCCGTCTGCTGGTTGACGACGCGCATGGCTTTGGCACACTTGGTAAAACCGGTGCAGGTGCTGGTGAAGAACAGGGTGTTCAAGATGATATCGACCTGTATTTCTCAACCTTCGCCAAATCAATGGCCTCAATAGGTGCTTTTGTTGCCGGTCCTAAAAAGATCATGGATTTCATCAGGTACAATATCAGAAGCCAGATATTTGCAAAATCCCTCCCTATGCCAATCGTGATTGGCAATTTAAAACGACTGGCCTTGTTGAGAACACAACCTCAACTCAGGTCAAAACTTTGGGAAAATGCACGCAAGCTGCAAAATGGGTTAAAAGAGAAAGGCTTTGATATTGGAAAGACAGATTCTGTCGTAACGCCGGTCTACATGAAAGGTGGGGTTGAAGAGGCCACTCACATGGTAACCGACCTCAGGGAGAATTATAATATTTTCTGTTCCATCGTTGTGTATCCTGTGATCCCGAAAGGACACATCATTTACCGACTCATACCAACTGCAGCGCATACGGATGAGGATATCCAGCTGACCCTGAAAGCATTTGAAGAAACAAAGAAAAAGCTCGACCAAGGGGCTTATAAAAGTGAAGCCATCGCACAAATGGCTGAAGCATAAAACAACTATCCCTGCCAATTGGCGGGGATTTTACATGAAAGAGGGCCGGATAGACATCCAGCCCCGTATTAAATCCAATATCCTTTGAAAAACCATATCTAAAACGTGGTTTTCATCAAAATATTGCGTGGTGCTTGATAAAAATCCTGGCCACAAAACCAGTTTGTCCTAACCTTTTCCATTGTCTGGTGTTATCAATTCAATAAAAGCAAGTATGAGAAAAATAGTGATCGCAGTAACTGGTGCCAGTGGTTCGATATATGCACAGCTGTTACTGGCCAAGCTTAAAGTATTAAAGGGTCAGTGGCAGGAAATCGCTGTTGTGTTTTCAGACAATGCCAAAGAGGTGTGGGAAACAGAGTTGGGTAATCAAGAGCATAGCAATCTGGAATTTCAAGTCTATGGAAAAAATGATTTCAATGCCCCCTTTGCTTCAGGTTCGGGCAGATACGATACCATGATCATCATACCCTGTTCCATGGGAACCCTCGCAAGGGTAGGATCTGGAACTTCAAATGACCTGATCACAAGAGCGGCAGATGTTATTTTAAAAGAGCGGAGAAAACTGATCTGTGTTGTCAGGGAAACCCCTTACAACCTGATACATATCCGCAATATGGAAAACGTTACGCTGGCAGGTGGAATAATTTGTCCAGCAACTCCTTCTTTCTACAGCAAACCGAAGTCGGTTGAAGAAGTTGCGCTAACTGTGGTTGACAGGGTCTTGGATCTGGCAGGTTTTGAAATCAATACATACCGTTGGGGACAATAGTATGATCAACGCAGATCGATCACTTCAACACCTGGGTATTTTTTTGCGTTGAAAGTAAAGTTGTCATCCGTTATAGATGAATTGGTGGACATTGAATTGATCGCATACAAATACCTGTTCCCACTCTTTTCAAACACTTGGGTAGAGGTAATTATTTTTGATGCTTTATCCACTTCAACAAGCACCTTAAAAAACGGCTTTGTCTTATCGATGGGCGTTAATTCAATGACCTGAAAAGTCTTTCCGGCACGCTTGACATCAGGATTTAACATGAACAAAAAATCCTTGTCATAAAAATTCGTAAACAGTTTCTGTGGAGTAATAGAACCACTGCTGTTATCCAGTGTTGTAATCTGAACTTCGTTGGCCCCAGCATCATAACTCCATATGGTTGAACCATCACAAAAGATCTCCTGGCCAGTCAAAGAAACCCTGTATTTAACCCCTTTCATCATCACAGTTCCAGTTTTTGTACCCTGAACCTTACCTGCAGCATTTTCAATTTTAAGAGAAAATCCTGCCTTAACGGTTTTGAATGTTTTAAACTTTTCACTGACTGCATCAAGTACTTTCTTTGCCTCAGGGTCACTCTTACCAATCCCTTTGTTGTTCTGAGCAGACGCTGCACCAATTACAAACAAGAAAAAGAAGTACAATATTGAAAATCTTTTAAGCATGATGGCTATTGTTTTTTAGGAAAAAGGCCTTTTTATAATCAACTACAAAGAAAAGACTATTACATTGATTTCAAGAACTGATCGAGTTCATACTCCGTTTTAAATAATACCTCCCTGACTTTACTGCCTTTACTTGGTCCGACAATCCCCGCAGCCTCAAGCTGATCCATCAGTCGGCCTGCACGATTATACCCTAACTTCAACCTTCGTTGTATCAAAGAAGTGGATCCCATCTGACTTTGAACGATCAAGAGTGCTGCATCATTGAACAAGGGATCTTTGCTTAACGGATCGAGCTCCCGATCATCCATGTCTCTTTCATCGATAACCTCTGGAAGTTCCAAAGCAGATGGATAGCCCTGCTGATTACCAATAAAATCGACCACCTTCTCCACTTCTGGCGTGTCTACAAAAGCACACTGTACACGGGTAACCTCACCCATATATGAAACAAGCATATCCCCTCTTCCGATCAATTGTTCTGCTCCTCCGATATCAAGGATCGTTCGGCTATCAACTTTGGAAGAAACCTTAAATGCGATACGTGCAGGGAAATTAGCCTTGATCGTACCGGTAATGATATTAACTGAAGGACGTTGCGTGGCAACGATCAAATGTATACCCACGGCCCTTGCAAGCTGTGCCAAACGGGCGATAGGAGTCTCGATCTCTTTTCCGGCGGTCATGATAAGATCTGCAAACTCATCGATCACAAGTACGATGAAAGGAAGAAACTTGTGTCCCTTTTCAGGATTAAGCTTTCTTTCAACAAACTTGCTGTTGTATTCTCTAATATTGCGGCAGCCTGCATCTTTTAAAAGATTGTATCGATCATCCATCTCAATACACAATGCGGTAAGTGTATTGACCACCTTTCTGGTATCTGTTATGATCGCATCATCCTCACCGGGCAGCTTTGCCAAAAAATGTTTCTCAATAATTCTATAAATGCTGAGTTCTACTTTTTTAGGGTCAACAAGCACGAACTTCAGTTGCGATGGATGTTTTTTATACAGCAAAGAAACCAGGATCGCGTTCAATCCAACTGATTTACCCTGACCGGTAGCTCCCGCCATCAAGAGGTGTGGCATGGAGGCGAGATCAACAATGAAGTTTTCATTATCGATCTTCTTACCCAATGCAATTGGAAGCGCAAAATCATTTTTTTGAAACTTGTCAGAACTGAGCAATGCACGCATGCCGACAACACTTTTCTTGACATTCGGAACTTCAATACCGATTGTACCCTTTCCGGGTATCGGTGCAATGATCCTAATGCCAAGAGCTGATAAACTCAAGGCGATATCATCCTCAAGATTTTTTATGCGTGAAATTCTAACCCCAGCAGCCGGTACGATCTCGTATAAAGTCACTGTTGGACCGACAGTTGCAAAAATCTTTTGAATTTCAATGTCATAATTCTTGAGGGTGTTCATGATCTGCGTCTTGTTGGCCTCAAGTTCATTCTGATCCATGATGATCTTCTCTCCCCCATGTTGTGCGAGAAGATCCAATGAAGGATATTTATATCCTTTTAGGTCTGCGATAGGATCAAATTTAGGGGAAGCCAATACGGCAGCAGCTTTGGGCGAAAGACCAGTATCTTTTTGCTCTGGAACAGGTTTGATCTCCAAAGGCAACTCGTCAGCTGATTCAACATGAGCTGGAGTTTCAGCAAGTATATCATTTAATGTCTTAACATCTTCAACAATAAGTTCGGGCATTTGATTTTTTTCGATGAGCGCCGATGTCGTTTCAGGTTGATCCAACTGCTTTATTTGTAGCGTTGCTTCATCGCTCTTTAATGAATTCCCTTCTGTCAGGTCAAGCCTCGGTTGTATCACCTCTGGATCAGTTTCAATATCATTAAGGACAGAGACTGGGATGTTGTTATCTGTATCAGCAGGCGTTTTCTTCCACACCGGCCATTTAAATACAGGATTGAATCTCCAAATAATATAGGAGAATAGAGAAACAGAGATCAATGCCATGGTGCCCAATTTTCCGACCACTGCAGTCAGCCAACCGGCAGCGAATTTACCAAATGCACCTCCCCAATTGAACGATGCATCAGGCGTGAAGAAAGAAGCACTGACACTGATGACCAACAACCCCATGATCAGGTAGCGAAGGTTTCGCCACACAGAAAAAACAGTCCTGTCAAACAATAGATTTATCCCTAGTACAAAAAACAGTGAACAAAATAGAAATGAGGCGATACCAAAACCATATTCAAAAAAAAGAAAAGACACATATGCCCCAAAGCTTCCAAGCTGATTGCTGATCTCAAGTTCATTGGGCATGAGGATCCTAACGCCGGTGTTCCTCACCTTGTCCTGATCCTCCATCCATGTAAATAGATATGAGGTAAATGCAACGAATAGAAAAAAACAAAGAAACAGCAGCAAAGAACCAATGATCTTCTGAGTCCTCTCATCTTTTACCAACGATTTAACCTCAACCTCTTCTTCCTTGTCCTCCAACAGTACTTCAGGATCTATTGATGGCTTGGGAGATTTTAATCGATTGCCCATGTGCTATTGATCAATGTTTAAAATTGGTTGTTTGCCTTGTAACTTATTCAAAAATACATTTATTTCAGCTTAAATTGATCGAAGTTCAGGCCTGATAATATGGAACAGGATCAATCCTTTTCGCGGTGTTTATAAACAACATGCCTCTTACTTGGCACAGCTATAAAAATAAGCAACCAGCCAAGCATGAACAAGACACCTCCCAATGGAGCCAACATGATTATTTTATTTCCATAACCCAGTTGAAGGAAATTAAACAGGAGTCTTGAATAAATGGAACCAGAAAAGAGGAGAACACCCGCTGTAAAAAAATATCCAGCCCAGATCAATCGTTGATTCAAATAGTGTTTGAACAGAATTCCTGCAATAAAGATCCCAATTGCATGCGTCATCTGGTAAGTTACTGCGGTGTTAAAACTACTCAGGTCCTCGGCAGATAAATGCCTCTTGAAAAGATGTGCTCCAAAAGCCCCCAACATTACTGATAAAGTTGCGAGCAACGCAGCCACTTTAAATAATACCCTATGCATGTTGAATTTTTTTTATGATTTCTTCTATAGGCATCCCAGGATCATTAACCTGTATTGCTGCCTGCGCATAATACCTGTCTCTTTTCTGAAGCTGGGTTTCAATGAACTCATCGAATGCCTCATCATCCAACCCTGCGATCAAGGGCCTGTTTGCTTTTTCTGTTATGAGACGCCTCTTGAGCACATCGACTGGAGGATTGATCCAGACAGTCAGCCCATGCTCATTCATCCACTTCATGTTTTCATGAAAACAGGGTGTACCTCCTCCGCAGGCAATCAATCCAGTGAAATTTCCTTGTTGAACCAAAGACGATGAAGCTGTTGCTTGTGCAGATAAAAAAGCAACCTTATCCCTTAGCGTACGGGCTTCAATACTCCTGAATTCAGCTTCTCCCTGTTGTGCAAAAATATCAGTAATGGACCTCCCCTGATCTTGCTCAATGGCAGCATCAAGGTCAATGTACGGAACACCCATGAAAGATGCTATTTTGTCGGCATAGTAAGATTTTCCCGACCCCATGAAACCTATCAAAAAAATGATCATAGAAAAAGTGATTACATCCTATGCCTTATCCTGAAACATCTCTGTTTAACTCAAAGGTAAGAAACTTGCACATCTCAGCAGAAGTTTCAAGAGCGTATCAACTTATTATGGCTGGCTTAAAAAGTATGTTTAATTTAGCCGAAATAAATCATCACAATGAGCCAGGTTGTCAACAACCTTGAAATTCAGGAAGCATTTGAGCGCATCCTCCAGGAAGAGGACAAGATGCGTATGCATGAGTTTCTGAACAACCTCAACATCAGCGATGTTGCTGTGCTTATTGAAGAAAACGAAGATCAAGCCACTGACATCATTGCCTCTTTATCTGTTCATAGGGCTGCCAGCACATTCAAGATCATTGAACTTGGAATACAGAAAGTGGTCATCCAAGAACTTCAACCCCTCAAAACTGCCGCATTGCTGAACGAATTGCCAGCGGATGATCGTACTGCATTTCTGGAAGAATTGCCTACAGAAGCGGTGAGGGAATTGATAAAACTCCTTAACCCCGAAGAGCGTAAGATCACATTGTCTCTGCTGGGATACCCTGAAAGCAGTGTGGGCCGACTCATGACGCCGGATTACATTGCGGTGCAGCCGGATTGGACCACCGCTGAGGTGTTGGAACATATCAGGAAGTATGGTAAATCCAGTGAAACGATCGATGTTATCTATGTTGTAAATAAACAGGGACAATTGGTAGATGACGTAAGGATCAGAGAATTCCTGTTGTCGTCTCCTGAAAGAATCGTCAGTGATCTTACAGATGGTAGATACATAGCACTCAACGTGAACGACGATCAGGAAATGGCCAATCAGGTCTTTAAGATGAACAACAGGGTGGCTTTGCCGGTGGTTGACAACAGCAACATCATGCTGGGGATCGTAACCATTGATGACGTGCTGTGGGTTGCCAATGAAGAGTTCAGTGAGGATATGCAAAAAATGGGAGGTACTGAAGCGCTTGACGAACCTTATTTGGAAATATCCATATTCAGACTGTTTAAAAAAAGGGTTGGTTGGCTGATTGTGCTTTTTCTTGGCGAAATGCTTACAGCGACTGCAATGGCATCCTATGAACTTGCACTCGAAAAAGCATTGGTGCTCTCCTTGTTTATTCCCCTTATCATTTCAAGCGGCGGCAACACAGGTTCACAAGCATCCTCATTGATCATACAGGCACTCACTGTCGGCGAGGTAACACTCTCCGATTGGTGGAACGTAATGAAAAGAGAGATCATATCCGGACTATTACTCGGAACTGTTTTGGGCATCATTGGTTTTGTGCGCGTTGCCCTATGGTCACAAATATTTCCCGAAGTGTATGGCGACCACTATCTGTTGATCGCTTCGGTTGTAGGCATTTCATTGATCGGAGTTGTGATGTTTGGAACGATCACCGGATCAATGTTGCCGATCGTACTGAAAAAACTTGGCGCTGACCCTGCAGTATCTTCAGCCCCGTTTGTTGCTACGTTGGTGGACGTAACAGGGGTGATCATTTATTTCAATTGCGCTTATCTATTTTTAAGAGGCATCATGCTTTGATCATATTGCCTGATGATTGAAAGGCTGCAGCACCATTTCACTTACAACACCACTGGCAGGCTGCTGACAAAGAAACCAAATTGCTCTTGCAGCTTCTTCTTCACGGATCATCTTTTCTTTCTGGACCTTCAGGTCGATCGTATCCCAAAAAGGCGAATCAACACCTCCCAAAAACAAATTGGTGATCCTGATCTCAGTCCTTTTTAATTCCTCACGGATACTTTGCATCATACCAACAATGCCATATTTACTGGCCGAATAAGCAGCAGCGCCTGCCATTGGCACTTTCCCCAACACACCCGGGATGTTAATGATAAGTCCCTTCTTCGCCTCTTTCATTGCGGGAAGAAAAGCCTTTACCAAGAGAAAACTGCCAACAAGATTGGTCTGTAATGAACGGTTGAAATCATCAAGACTGAGATTATCAATAGATTTTATGATTCCTAAGCCAGCTGCATTGATCAATATATCTGGAGTACCGAAGGCGGCAAAAACTGCTTCCGCCATGTTCTGAACGGCAACAGGATCAGCAATGTCCGCAGCAAAGGTTCGCGTGGAGGAGATGCCAGAGGAGGATGCAACAAGTTCTAGCTTTTCCTGGTTTCTTCCTGTAAGAAAAACCTCCGCTCCGCTCTGGTGGAGCAACTTGACAAGCTGAGCACCAATACCCCCCGTTGCTCCTGCAACGACTATCTTTTTTCCATGCAATTTCTCCATGTTCTTCTTTTAATACCAAAACATTTAAAAGAGAAATTTGTTTTGTCTGAACATGTCAGATGTAACATTGATTTTCCCACATCAACTATTCGCAGATCACCCTGCTATTGATAAGACCAGGCACGTCTACCTGATCGAAGAGCAATTGTTTTTCAATCAATATAAGTTTCACAAACAAAAAATTATACTGCACCGTTCGAGCATGAAGAACTACGAACGCATACTCGTACAACAAGGAAACACCGTACACTATATTGAATCAACACAGGAAACTTCTCAGATATCTGAGCTTATCAAGGTTCTAAAAGATGAAGGTGTTACAACCTTTCACTATTGTGATCCGACCGACTACCTCTTAACAAGAAGGATCGAAAAAACCATTTCAAGTTACTCGCTTACAAGCTGTGTATATGACAACCCCAATTTCATTACTGACTTGAATACTGGAAAAGCATTTTTCAACAACAAAAAACATTTTCATCAAACTGATTTTTACATCGCACAAAGAAAAAGGCTGAAACTGTTTATTGATGAAGATGGAGGGCCAATGGGCGGTAAATGGAGCTTTGATGCTGACAACAGAGAAAAATTAGCGGCTACAATAACAATACCTGCAATTGAATTTCCAGAAGTAGATGCATGTATTGAGGAGGCGATTCAATACACGAAAAAAAACTATGCGAACAATCCCGGAAACATCACACCGAAATCAGGTAACTACCCATGGGCCTGGAACTCATCAGGAAGCACTGACTTGTTGGAGGATTTCCTGAAACACAGATTCAAGGATTTTGGTGCGTATGAAGACGCCATCGCTGTGAAAGAAAAATTCATTTTCCACAGCGTTCTTTCACCGATGATCAACAACGGACTTATCAATCCCCATACTATTATTGATCAAGTAAACAAGCATGTCATCAATAACCGCATACCGATGAATTCTCTCGAAGGATTCATCAGACAAGTAATTGGATGGCGAGAATTCATTAGGATCGTATATGAGATGAAAGGAAATGCGCAGCGGACCACCAATTTCTGGGGCTTCAAAAGAAAAATACCACCATCATTTTACAACGGCACAACAGGCATTGCTCCCGTTGATGATGTGATACACAAAGTATTGGATAACGGATATGCACATCATATTGAACGATTAATGATCCTTGGCAACTTCTTCCTGCTGTGCGAATTTGATCCCGACGAAGTATATAAGTGGTTCATGGAACTCTTCATTGACGCATACGACTGGGTCATGGTACCTAATGTATACGGCATGACACAATTTGCAGATGGTGGACTGATGACTACAAAACCCTATATCAGTGGAAGTAATTATATCTTTAAGATGAGTGATTACAAGAAACCAAAACCAAAGGAAGGCGCGGTTGGATGGGATTTGATATGGGATGGACTCTTTTGGGAGTTCATGAATAAGCAGAGAGGGTTTTTTCTTTCAAATCCACGACTCGGTATGCTCATCAGAACATATGACAAGATGAGTGATTCAAAAAAAGAAGCTCACCGAATCAATGCCCAACTATTCCTAAATAAAATTGACAAAGAACATGAAAAGGCCATGGAACAGAGTTGATCTTCCTATTTACAGCATCAGTTCTTGCCATCAACAGGAATCAAACATGCATATTTGCACCTATGTTTCGGCAGTGAGCATGGATCCCAAAAGAATGATGGTTGCAATATACAAGGGTACAAAAACGATTGAACTTGTCAAGAAAAATCCTCATTTCGTACTACAACTCCTGTCGAGGTCGCAATTTAACCTGATCAAGTTGCTGGGGCAATCCTCCGGGCATCAGATCGATAAAATCAGCAGATTAAATAAACGCGGATTGCTTTCCACGTGGAAAGAATTCGACGTGCTCAAAGATGCCCTTGCATACATGGAATTGACTACTATCGAAACATTAGACGCAGGCGACCATATAATGCATTTATGTAACATGGTCAGTTTTTCAAATAATCTACCCGGGGATCCACTAACTTTGAAGTTGCTCAGAGACAAAAAAATTATCAGAGGCTAAGATTCAATATATAAATCAGATCTTATGACTGCAAAAAAAGCATCGGAAACAAAAGTCTTCATGTCTGAATTGGTGTTCCCAAACGATACCAATTTCTATGGAAACCTCATGGGAGGCAGGCTGATGTATTGGATGGATACAGCTGCTGCCATGGCAGCAGGAAAACACTGTAAGCTTCCGGCGGCAACTGTATCAGTTGATAATCTATCCTTCGACGAGCCAATCAGACTTGGAAACGTGGTACACATTGAAGCAACAGTAACGAGGGCCTTCAACACCTCCATGGAGATACATATCAATGTGTGGGGAGAAGACCTCACTAAGAATTACAAATACAAAAGCAATGAGGCTTATTTTACATTCGTTGCAATAGATTCAGAGGGCAGACCGCGCAAGGTTCCTGAATTGATCCCTGAAAGTGATGAAGAGGTCAAATTATTTGAAGGTGCATTAAGACGCAGACAATTGAGACTTGTGCTTGCAAAAAAAATGCGGCCTGACGAGGCAACTGAGTTGAAAGCCCTTTTCGTAAAGTAGCCCCAGCTATATATTGCTGGCAACATGGTGCTTCCCCATCAGCATGAACTGTTTGCTTTGTTCGATGGCATCCATGATATGTTCTAAAATATCTTCAACACTTTGATTATAGTCAATTTCCAGTGGTGCCTTGAATCGAATCGTCAACAAGGTGTTTTTCTTCTTGAAAGCCAAACCTTTCCTGTTAAACGCACGCCAGAATCCATTGATCACAACGGGAACTACAACTGGCTTCATTTCTTTTATGATATGAGCGGTACCTTTCCTCCCCGGAGCGAAAGGCTTTGTTGTTCCTTGGGGAAAAGTGATCACCCATCTTTTCTTCAATGCAGCATAGATCTTTCCGTAATCAGCTGAATCAACGTCCCGTTTGATATCTTTTCCTGCAGCACGCCAGGTTCTTTTAATGGTGATGGCACCACCCAACTTGAAAAGTCTGGTCAATAGGTTATCCTTCATCGTTTCCTCGGCTGCAACGAAATTGACATTAACAAAAGGATTCAATAAATAATAAGGTATCCCAAGTTTGTTTTGCTTCCTCCATTTAACCGCACAAAAAATATGAAGAAAGGCAATCACGTCTGCAAAATAAGTCTGATGATTGCTTACAAATAAAACGTTCTTCTTAGGCAGTTCTTTTAGATGTTCTGTCCCTTTAATGCATATTCGATTAATAATAGCCAACCCCGGGTAGGTGAAGATTCCTATCACAGCATAAAATATTTTCCGAACCAGCCTCAGTTCCTTCAGTTTGTTGGTTATCATAGTTTTTCAATATAAGCATAATTCATACAATAGAAGCATCCCGTTTATGCTTTGTCACAAACCCATGCTTGCCAAAATGAACAAATATATTATGCATTACCTTCGCCCGTAAAATTGTTTAAATGAAAATCACAACTGCCATTTTTGACATGGATGGTCTACTTATCGACTCCGAACCGCTATGGTATGAGGCAGCACTGGAGAGCATGGCAAGGTTTGATATTCACATCAATCAAGAAGAATACAATCAAACTACAGGATTGAGAACAAAAGAATTCCTCCAGTATTGGTTCTCCGTTTTTGGCATTGACCAGATATCGATCGGAGAAACAGAGTCAGATATCACCGAAAGAGTGATACAGAAAATAAAAGATCGTGGGACTGCCATGGAAGGCGTTGATCATGTAATTGAAATAATAAAAAAGTCAGGTCTCAAGGTAGGCCTCGCCAGCTCATCCCCCATGGCGATCATTAATACGGTGCTGGAAAAAATCAATTTAAAAGACGTCTTTACAATCGCTACCTCTGCTGAACATTTGCCTTTCGGGAAGCCCCATCCACAGGTATTTTTAAACTGTGCAACTGAATTAAACAGCTTACCCGTTGAGTGCCTTTGCTTCGAAGACTCTTTCAACGGATTAATAGCCGCTAAGGCCGCCCGAATGAAATGCATATTGGTCCCTCATCCTGAGCAATTCCATGAAATGAAGTGGAGTGTTGCAGACCTGAAATTAAATACGCTTTCCGCATTGAATGAGGGAAAACTTAAACAACTCATATTATGAAAAAAGGTCCTGCGCATTGCTGCACAGGACCTTCATTGTATTAAGAAAGACTGAATTAGTTTGCTTCCTCTCCGTCTTCCATTTTCTTCTTCAGCTCAGCAAGAACACCAAGATCTCCAAGTGTGGTTTTTTCAACCTTCCCTTGAATATCCTTTACAGCTTTTTTGGTTTTAGCTGCTTCGGCTTTCTTTTCCTTGTTCGCTGCTTCTTTCTCATCCACGATCACTTGCTCCCAGATACGAGCATGACTCAACACGATCCTCTTTTCATTGCGATCAAATTCAATCACCATGAATTGGGCAGTTTCATCAGCGCCGATTGTTTTTCCATCTTCTTTTGCAAGATGACGTGCAGGAGCAAATCCTTCCAGACCATAAGGTAGCTGAACGACAGCTCCTTTATCATCCTTCTTGACCACAGTTCCTTCGTGAATAGAACCAATAGCGAAAGTTTCTTGAAGTGAATTCCAAGGATCTTCTTCAAGCTGTTTATGGCCGAGTTGAAGTTTCCTATTCTCCTTATCAATGTTAAGGATGATCACATCAATATGACTACCTGATTTTGTGAACTCAGTAGGATGATTGAATCGCTTCAACCAACTCAAGTCACTGATGTGGATCATGCCACCTATACCTGGCTCAAGCTCAACAAAAACGCCGTATGGAGTGATGTTTTTAACTAGTCCGCTATGGCGACTACCAACAGGGAATTTATCTTCGATAATATCCCAAGGATCTGAAGTCAGTTGTTTAATTGAGAGGCTCATCTTACGACTATCCTTGTCAAGTGTTACAACTTTTGCTTCATAATCGTCACCCAACTTAAAGAATTCTTTGGCGTTGACTGGCGTGTTTGCCCATGTGATTTCACTCACGTGCACAAGTCCTTCAACACCTGGAGTGATCTCAAGGAATGCACCATAATCTTCGATGTTCACTACCTTACCCTTAACAGTTGCGCCTTCCACTATGTCTGCAGAAAGTGTATCCCATGGATGAGGTGTCAATTGCTTAAGACCCAGGCTGATCCTGCGTTTTTCATCATCGAAATCGAGTACAACAACGTTGATCTTCTGATCAAGTTTGAGAACCTCTGACGGATGATTAATACGACCCCAGCTAATATCAGTGATGTATAGAAGTCCATCAACTCCACCAAGATCAAGGAATGCTCCAAAATCGGTGATGTTCTTGATAGTACCTTCAAGTACCTGACCTTTTTCCAATTTACCCATGATCTCAGCTCGCTGTGCTTCAATATCACTTTCAATAAGTGCCTTGTGAGAAACAACAGCATTCTTGATGGTTTCGTTGATCTTCACGATCTTGAACTCCATAGACTTACCTACGAATTGATCGTAGTCTGTCACAGGATTAACATCAATTTGAGAACCTGGCAAGAATGTTTCCATGCCAAGGATGTCTACGATAAGACCTCCCTTAGTTTTGCTGGTAACAAAACCGGTAACTACTTCACCAGTTTTGTGCATTTCAACAATGCGTTCCCAAGCACGTGTGATACGCGCTTGCTTCCTGCTGAGATGCAAGTGACCTTCACGGTCTTCTTTTTCTACCACCATTACTTCAACCACATCACCAGTCTTCAGACCTTGAAGATCTCTGAATTCATTCAATGAAACGAGACCATCACTCTTGAAGCCGATGTTGATAACGACATCAGTTTTGGTAAGTCCAACGACCGTACCCTGAATCATTTCGCCATCTGTGATCTGCTTGAACGTGCCTTCATAAACGGCATCATACTTTTGTTGTTCCTCGTTGTTGTAACGGGCAACATTGCGCTTGTCAATGCTCCAATCGAAATCATCGTGTGCGGAGACAGTTGACGGATTTGCTAGTGTGTTGTTTTCTTCCACTATTTATTTCCTCCTTTTGTTTGAATTTCAACCTGTTTTGTCAGGCTGATTTGGGGACGGCAAAGGTAGAGGAATTCTGCATTACAGCCTATAAAATAAAGGGATTTTTAAGGTTTTTTAGTCGGTCTTAGTAGGCTACTTTACCAGGTTGCATATGGCATTTGCCGCGATCCAACCACTAGACCATGCATGCTGAAAATTATACCCGCCAGTGACCCCATCAACATCCATTACCTCACCGGCAAAGAACAGTCCTGGAACCTTCTTACTCTGCATGGTGGCAGGATCAATTTCATCCAACCTGATGCCACCGGCAGTGACAAACTCCTCCTTGAAGGTCGTTTTGCCCTCAACTTGGTAGGTGTCGCCACAAAGTGTCTTGGACAATTTTACCATAAGGGCCTGGGGTATATTTGCCCAGGTAGTTTCCTGAGTCACCCCTGCTTTCCCCAGTAAGTAGTTCCAGAGTCTGGATGTCAGCTCAAATGGATTTTTAGAGTGGATATATTGTCTGGTATTGAGGGTTTTATAAGTTTTAAGATTTTCCAGCATAGCACTCTCATGAAAAGAGGGTACCCAGTTCAGTACAATTTCAAAGGAATAGTTCATCTCATGAAGCTCCCTGGCAGCCCTGGATGACAACTTTAGGATCGCCGGACCACTTAGTCCCCAATGTGTAATAAGTACGGGTCCCTCTTCCTGCATTTTCAACTTCGTGACTTTAACAATTGTATCCTTGTTAGAGACCCCCATCAATTGATGCAAGTTTTTATCGGGTATGTTGAACGTAAATAAAGAAGGAACGGGAGGAACAATGCCAAGGCCAAGTTGCCTTAACCATTCAAATCCATTTTCTTTGGGATATCCACCAACGGCAATACACAAATAGTTGGCTTGATAAATCGAGTCCTTCTTATGCTCATCAGTAATGGCAATTTCAAAAAACTCATTCCCCTTTGAAACCGATGTAACTTCTGCCTTTGTTTTTATGGATACTCCGTATTTCTCAGCTTCCATCATCAGACAATCAATGATGGTTTGTGACTGATCAGATTCAGGGAACATTCTGCCATCTGGTTCTTCTTTTATCTTCACTCCTCGATCATTGAACCACGTGATAGTATCTGATGATGAAAATTGGTGCAATGTTTTTTTGACGAAATATTTGCCGCGCGGATAAGCATCGATCATGTCTTCAACCGCTTCCGACTGATGGGTAACATTGCATCTGCCGCCGCCACTAACCTTCACCTTTGTCAATAGTTTTGTTGTTTTTTCCAGGATCATGACATCGAGATCATTACAAGACCTCGCAGCATTAATTGCACAGAAAAAACCTGCAGCGCCGCCGCCGATAACAATTAATTTTTTTCTTTTGTTCATCTTGTTGGAGCTCAACATCAACAACTAATGGAAGTTGAGATAGTATTCGGAGAATGGATCAATAACCGCTGAACAATGAAGTATTAGACGCCTCACACTGAACAATTTTTTCGAAGCTGGACAATACATCGGCCTTACCCCTCTTCACACAAACATCATGCTCGTAATGTGCAGAGAATTTACCATCTTTTGTCCTGACAGTCCAGCCATCTGAATCATATATTACATCCTTTGTGCCCAAGTTGATCATTGGCTCAATGGCAAGGACCATATTTTCCCTCAGCTTAGGGCCGCTTCCTTTTTTACCATAGTTTGGAACCTGAGGATCCTCATGCAAATGCTTTCCTAGTCCATGCCCTACCAATTCCCTTACAACACCAAAATGATATTTACGCTCTGTGTGATCTTGTATGGCAGATGCAATATCACCAATTCTATTGCCAGCAACAGCTTTTTCTATTCCAAGCAACAAAGAGTCACGAGTTACCTTCATCAATAACTGGTGTTCTTCCAAAACAGGTTGTATTCCAAAAGTGTAAGCGCTGTCGCCATGAAAACCATTCTTGTATACACCCACGTCGATCGATACAAGATCACCTTCTTTAAGTTCTTTCTTATTAGGAAAGCCATGAACAACCGCATCATTCACTGAAATGCAGGTAGCATATGGATAGCCTTTGTAATGCTTAAAAGAGGGAACAGCTCCGTTGTCGGTGATGAATTCTTCCGCACGCTTATCGAGCAATTCAGTAGTGATGCCGGGCTTGATAAATGAAGCCAAGTGAGCGAGTGTCTCGCTTACCAAGAGTGCACTTTCACGGATAAGTTCAATTTCCGCGTTCGTTTTTATGTGGATCATACTAGATCGTAGAAGTAGTTGCAGCTTGTCTGCCTTGTATACGACCACCGGACATCAGTCCATCATACTGACGCATGAGGAGATGTGTTTCGATCTGTTGCAAGGTATCAAGTATCACACCCACCATGATCAGCAAAGAAGTACCTCCAAAAAAGGAAGCAAATGACTGTGTAACTCCAACTTGTTGTGCAATGCCGGGAAGTATACCGATGAGTGCAAGAAACACTGCACCTGGCAGTGTGATGCGGTCCATCACCTGTCCAATATAATCAGCAGTAGGTTGTCCGGGTTTTACACCAGGTATGAAGCCGTTGTTCTGCTTCAGGTTGTCGGCCATCTGCTTGGGATTAAATATCAACGCCGTATACAAGAAGGTAAAGGCGATAACCATGATTACATAGATAAGCATATACCAGATATTGCTTGGATCATTGAATATCCTTGCGATACCTTTTCCTGATTCAATATTGGTAAATGAAAACAAGGTAGGGAGAAACATGATGGCTTGTGCGAAGATGATCGGCATCACACCGGATGCATTCACTTTCAACGGCAGGAATTGTCTTGCTCCTGACAGTGCCCTGTTACCAACCAACTGCTTTGCATAACTGATAGGCACTTTCCTGACACCTTGAACAAGAAGAATAAGACCAAGTATAATAATGATCAGGAAAGCAATTTCAATCAAGAATAACAGGAGTCCGCCTCCACCACGTGTTTGCTTTGCAGCAAACTCACCAATGAAAGATTGAGGCAGACGAGCAAGGATACCAACCATGATGATGATGGAGGTTCCGTTTCCTAAACCTTTATCTTGAATTTTCTCACCAAGCCACATCACGAAAAGCGTACCAGCAGTAAGAACAATTACTGTTGACAACCAGAAATAGGGTTGATAAGCTTCGATCAAGGCATCTCTGCTAACGTTTTTCAGGTATGCAACATACGCTGCGGCTTGAAAGACCGTAACAAGTGCGGTGAGGTATCTGGTCCACTGATTGATCTTCTTTCTTCCACTATCCCCCTCCTTTTGAATCTTCTGCATCTGAGGAACCAGGATGGTCATCAACTGCATGAAAATAGAAGCCGATATGTACGGCATGATACCAAGAGCAAATATTGAGGCATTGGAAAAAGATCCTCCAGCGAAGGTGTCGAAAAGACCAAGCAATCCTTTTTTTGCACTTTCAAGATCAAGCTTGTTAGGGTCGATACCCGGCAACGCAACATGAGAGCCGAATCGGTATACAAGAACCAACAAGAGTGTGATCCCGATTTTATTTCTGAGCTCATCGATCGCCCAGATATTTTTTATTGTTTGGATGAGTTTCTTCACTGGAAAATATTTAGTCCGTTTTAATGTTTTCGGCCTGACCCATTAAATATCGGAAATTATTTAATGATTTCAACGGAACCGCCTGCAGCCTCAATAATAGACTTGGCTTTTTGGCTTGCGGCATTGACTTTGAAAGCAACCTTTTTAGTGATTGCGCCATTACCAAGTATTTTGACTTTATCAGTACGACTGATCAGTCCATTGATATAAAGTGTTTCCATGCCAAAATCAGACAAGTTGTACTTCTCAACCAATGACTCAACCTGTCCGAGGTTGAACACTTTGTATTCTACACGAGCAGCATTCTTAAATCCAACTTTTGGTATACGACGTTGTATCGGCATCTGGCCACCCTCGTGACCTTTCTTGTTCTTATGTCCTGTACGAGCCTGGGCTCCTTTGTTACCTTGTGTTGATGTACCTCCATGACCGGAAGCTTCACCACGACCAATTCTTTTCTCTTTTTTTGTGGCTCCTTTTGCGGGCCTTAATGTGTGCAGTTTCATAATCCTAATTTACTCAGCGCAGTCTCCCTGAGACCACTCGTATGTTTTAAAAATAATAAATAAAGGCAAACAGGGATACGCCTTTAGATCTCTTCTACTTTGACAAGATGGTTCACTTTCCTAACCATGCCAAGGATCTGTGGAGTTGCCTCAACTTCAACGGTGGCATTTAGTTTACCCAAACCAAGGGCTTCCATGGTACGCTTTTGACGTTCTGGACGGTCTATGACACTCTTTACTTTTGTTATTTTTATCTTTTTCATATTGAAACCCCTGAGGGATTTAATTTGATGAAATAATCAGTGGACAATTCCTTATCCGTTAAATACTTTCTTTAGTCCGATGGTCCTTGTTTTCGCAACATGGATAGGCTCGCGCAACATGGCCAATGCCTTGAATGTTGCTTTCACCACGTTGTGTGGATTTGCAGATCCAAGTGATTTAGCAAGAACGTCAGTTAAACCAACACTTTCAAGTACTGCACGCATACTACCTCCTGCCAACACACCGGTACCATGTGCCGCTGGCTTGATGAGCACTATTGCAGCACCTTCTTTGGCAAGCTGATCGTGAGGGATGGTGCCCTTCATGACAGGAACCTTGATCAGGTTCTTCTTCGCATCTTCAATACCTTTTGTGATGGCTTCCTGAACCTCTTTTGCTTTACCGAGTCCGTGACCAACAACACCCTCTCCATTCCCCACTACCACCAAGGCTGAGAAACTGAAAGCCCTACCACCCTTTGTTGTTTTAACAACACGGTTGATAGCAACAACTTTCTCCTTCAACTCAAGGTCTCCGGCTTTGACTTTGGTATAAATTACTTGTGACATGTATTGAAATATTGATTTAAATAAATGATTGATTAGAATTTAAGACCACCTTCACGTGCACCTTCTGCTACCGCCTTAATCCTTCCGTGATACAGAAATCCTCCGCGATCGAACACACAGCCGGCAATTCCGAGTGCAACAGCCTTTTTGGCAATTGCCTGGCCAACTAGTTTGCTCTTTTCTGTTTTGGTTCCTTTTTGAGCCTTGATATCCTTGTCACGTGATGACGCGGAAGCAAGTGTGTTTCCGTTTACATCGTCAATCAACTGTGCGTAGATTTCAGTGTTGCTTCTGAATACGCTGAGTCTGGGTGATTGAGTAGTACCTGAGATCTTTTTACGGATCGTATACTTGATTCTTTGTCTTCTTAGCGCTTTTACGTTCATCTTATTATATTTTTTCCTGATGCTGCCAGGAACAGTTAACAATTATTATTTACCAGCCGATTTACCTGCTTTACGACGGATATACTCTCCTGTGTACTTCACACCTTTTCCTTTGTATGGTTCAGGTTTTCTCAGACCTCTGATCTTTGCAGCAACCTGACCAAGCAATTGCTTGTCAATCCCTTCAAGAAATATGCGGGGATTGTCTCCCTTTTCCTGCGTGGTAGTCACTTTAAGTTCTTTAGGAACTTCGAAGATGATGTTGTGTGAATATCCAAGAGAAAGATCAAGAATGTTTCCTTGACTCGCCGCTTTATAACCCACACCCACAAGTTCAAGTTCTTTTTTAAATCCGTTGGTTACACCATTTACAAGGTTGTTGACCAATGCCCTGTACAGACCATGAAGTGCACGGTGTCTGATCTGTTCAGTTGGTCGCTTGAACTCAACAGTAGAATCCGTAACCACAATAGTGATATCACGATCAACTGCTTGCTTTAATTCACCCTTCGGACCTTTTACGGTTACAACGTTGTCAGATCCTACTGAAAGTGTCACTCCCTTGGGGAGTTCAATGTTCTTTTTACCTATACGAGACATAGTATTTGTTTTAAAGTCCTTGTCGTTTTGTTCTGGCGGTTTCAGTTCCGTATAGAAAACTTAGTACACACACCTGAATTCCCGGCAAGGAAAAATGTTTAATATATATAGCAAAGCACTTCTCCACCTACATTGTGGGCTTTCGCTTCTTTATCAGTCATCACTCCTTTTGAAGTGGACAAGATAGCGATACCCAGACCATTCTTCACTCTCTGGAATTCAGCAGGTTTAGCGTACTGTCTCAATCCAGGGCGACTAACGCGCTCGAGTGTTTTGATCGCAGGTGCCTTGCTCATAGCATCATACTTCAATGCGATCTTGATTACACCTTGCTTGCTGTCATCCTCAAATTTATACTTGAGAATATACCCTTGATGATACAGGATCTCCGTGATACGCTTCTTCAAATTTGAAGCGGGAATCTCAACGATTCTGTGTCCTGCCATCTGTGCATTTCTGACCCTTGTCAAAAAATCTGCAATTGGATCTGTAGTCATATTTTATTCCCTCCTTAGTCCCTTTCGGGATTATTTCGGTTTTTGGTTTGTTTAATTAATAGAGATGTTTCGATTACCAGCTCGCTTTTTTAACTCCTGGGATCTTACCGGCCAAAGCCATATCCCTGAACGTTACCCTTGAGATTCCAAAGAAACGCATGTACCCTTTAGGACGACCTGTAAGCTGACACCTGTTCTTCAGGCGCACCTTTGAGGAGTTCTTGGGCAATTGGTCTAGCGCTTGCCACTCACCTGCCGCCTTTAACGCTGCACGCTTCTCAGCAAACTTTGAAACCATTTTTTCTCTTTTTCTTTGTCTGGCTTTTACCGATTCTTTTGCCATATGTTCTGGATTATATTAAAAGCGGGCTGTGCCCAATTTAAAATCAATTTTCTTTTCTGATGTTTTTAAATGGCATACCAAGCTCTTTGAGCAATTCGTATGCTTCTTCATTGTTTTTTGCTGTTGTTACAAAGGTGATATCCATTCCAGTGATCTTTGACACCTTGTCGATGTCAATCTCAGGGAAAATGATCTGCTCAGTAACGCCCAACGTGTAGTTGCCACGACCATCAAAAGCTTTCTCGCTAACACCCTTGAAGTCACGCACACGTGGCAGTGATGCAGACACAAGTCTGTCAAGGAATTCATACATCTTCACCCCACGAAGTGTTACGCGGGCACCGATAGGCATGTGCTTACGGAGTTTGAAGTTGGAGATGTCTTTTTTAGAACGAGTTGACTGGGCTTTTTGACCAGTGATCAAGGTCATCTCGTCAATGGCTATATCAATTAATTTCTTGTCGGCAACTGCACCATTCACACCTCTGTTCAAACAGATTTTTGTGAGCCTAGGCACTTGCATAACAGTTGAATAACTGAACTTTTTCATCAGTGCTGAAATCACCTCATTGTGGTATTTAGCCTGTAATCTTGGTGTATACGTAGATGTGCTCATTATTTGATTACCTCCCCTGACTTTTTAGATATTCTAACTAATTTTCCATTCTCTCTGGACCTTTTAATTTTGGTTGCTTCCTCTTTCTTAGCGTCCCAGAGCATTACGTTGCTGATGTGCATGGAAGCCTCTTTTTTTACAAGTCCACCTTTGGTATTCTGTGCAGAAGGCTTGGTGTGGCGCGTGATAATGTTCGCCCCTTCAACAAGAACACGTGATTTCTCAGGGAATACTTCCAGCACCTTGCGGGGCTTTTTGAGATCCTTGTCATCACCGGAGATCACCACGACAGTGTCGCCTTTCTTGATATTGAACTTGGGTTTAAATCTATTGCTCATTGTCTTTATTTTAAGCGTTCTTCACGCAGTTATACTTACTATAGAACCTCTGGTGCAAGTGATATAATCTTCATGTATCCTTTGTCCCTCAGTTCGCGGGCAACTGGCCCGAAAATACGAGTACCCCTTGGCTCATCAGCAGCGTTAAGCAACACGACTGCATTGTCATCAAAGCGAATGTATGAGCCATCTTTTCTGCGCAACTTGTTCTTGGTGCGAACGATCACAGCCTTGGCTACGGTACCTTTTTTGATACCTCCGGCAGGAATGGCATCTTTCACAGTTACAACAATCTTGTCGCCGATCTTTGCATAATCCTGTCCGCTATTACCCAAGACACGGATACAAAGAACTTCTTTGGCACCGCTGTTGTCTGCTACATTCAATCTGGATTCTTGCTGAATCATTTTATTCTATTTTATCCGGCTTGCGCCGTGTGGTTAAACAATTTTACTTTCCAAAAGACAAGCAATCATTACTTGGCTTTCTCAATGATATCAACCAATCTCCAACGCTTTGTTTTGCTCAGCGGCCTGGTCTCCATGATCCTTACCACATCGCCTGGCTTAGCTTCGTTTTTCTCATCATGCGCATGGAACTTGGTCGTCTTCTTGACGAACTTCCCGTACAGAGGGTGCTTTACTTTTCTTTCCACAGCAACGGTGATGGTCTTATCCATCTTGTCACTGCTTACAACACCTGTTTTGGTCTTACGAATTTTTCTATCAACCATTTCTTTTTATTTTGTTCCGGCTTTCGACCGAATTGGTTTTTTAATGTTCGTCCTGTTTTTACTGAGCAATTGCTCTTTTCTTTAATTCTGTTTTAAGCCTGGCAATATCTTTTCTCAACAAACGAATACTCATAGGATTCTCGAGAGGAGTGATAGCGTGAGCAAAATGCAGCTTTTTAAGACGCAACTCATCTTCAGTAATCTTTGCCTTGATGTCTGAGTCACTCAGTGTTGAAAGGCTCTTCAAAAAATCGATCTTCTTTGACATATGATTCAGTTATTTAACTTTCGAAATCTTTATACCGCCGCGTAATCTCTGCGTACAACAAATTTGGTTTTGATAGGTAATTTTGCTGCAGCAAGTTCCATCGCTTCACGCGCAACATCCAAAGACACGCCTTCTACTTCAAACAGTATCCTTCCTGGCTCAACAACGGCAGCCCAGAATTCCAGATTACCCTTACCCTTACCCATCCTTACTTCGGCTGGCTTACGGGTGATCGGTTTATCAGGAAATATTCTGATCCAGACATTTCCTTCTCTTTTCATAGCACGGGTCATTGCCTGACGCGCTGCTTCGATCTGTCTGTTGGTCATCCACACAGGCTCAAGAGCTTTCAATCCGAATGAACCGAAGGAAAGCAAAGTTCCCCTCTTGGCTACTTCTCTGATCCTTCCTTTCTGCGCCTTTCTGTGTTTCGTTCTTTTTGGTTGTAACATGTTACAGTATTTATATTGAATACCCTTTTTAAAAATTATCCTCTACGATCTCTTCCGCCACCTGATCTTCTCTCGCCAGCACCCTGACCACGTCTGTCGTCACGACCACCAGAAGGGGCACCGCCACGAACATCTCTTCTTTCAGATGCATCTGACTTACCACCTACGAAATTTGGATTCAGGTCACGCTTAGCAAGAACTTCACCTTTACAGATCCATACTTTCAACCCGATCTTCCCATATACTGTCTGGGCGAATAGTGAAGCATAGTCTATATCCATTCTGAACGTATGGAGCGGAACCCTGCCTTGTTTGATCTCTTCAGAGCGGGCGATTTCAGCACCACCGATACGACCACTTATTTTGATCTTTACACCTTCAGCTCCGAGGCGCATCGTTGAAGCAATAGCCATTTTGATGGCACGCTTGTAGCTGATGCGGTTCTCAATCTGTTTTGCAATGGTTTCAGCAACGATGGTCGCATCCAACTCAGGTCTGCGGATCTCAAGGATGTTGATTTGAACATCTTCCTTTCCGGTAAGCTTTTTCAACTCCTCTTTTACCCTGTCAACCTCTCCACCGCCCTTACCGATAATGATACCAGGCTTGGATGTGTGGATCGTGACAATAAGTTTGTTCAGTGTACGCTCAATAACAATCTTTGCGATACCGCCTTTATTGATACGTGCGTTGAGATAGGTACGTATCTTGGTATCCTCGATCAGCTTTTGTGCATAATCTTTTTTATTTCCGTACCAGTTACTTTCCCATCCGCGGATGATGCCTAACCTGTTGCCAATTGGATTCGTTTTTTGACCCATTATGATTCAGTTTGTAATGTTCTTAATTGTTTGCGTCAACAATAACGGTTACATGATTGCTGCGCTTGCGCATGCGATAAGCACGACCTTGTGGAGCAGGCAACATTCTCTTGATACTTCTTGCGCCATCTACATAGATCGTTTTAACCACGAGTGATTCTACATTGCCGGCATCGTTCTTCTGCTTCCAGTTGCTAACCGCTGAGAGTACCAGTTTGCGCAAGGGAATTGCGCTGTGCTGGGGATGATGCTCCAGGATCGCTACCGCTTTCTCAACATTCATTCCACGGATAACGTCTGCCAACAAACGCATTTTTCGTGGTGAAGTGGGATAATTTTTCAATTTTGCTACTGCTTCCATATGTTTATTTTTCGATCTTCCAACCATTGGCCGGAAAACCTAGTTTATACTTTCTTACTTGAGTGTCCTCTGAAATTCCTTGTAGGTGAAAATTCACCCAGCTTGTGACCAACCATGAATTCGGTAACGTAAACAGGGATGAATTTATTCCCGTTGTGCACAGCAAATGTGTGTCCAACGAAATCAGGTGTGATGGTGCTTCTGCGGCTCCATGTCTTCACAACAGACTTCTTTGCCTTGCCATCATTCATTGCTTCAACCTTCTTCTCTAAATTGGCCGCTACATACGGACCTTTTCTTATTGAACGAGCCATAATATTGGTTTCTTGTTATGTGTTCTTTTCTGATTAATTACTTAGCGAGTTTGCTGCCGTCCTTGCGCTGAAGGATCAGTTTATCACTTCCCTTACCTTTTGTTCTTGTCTTTTCACCTTTGGCGTATTTACCTGTACGGCTGCGTGGATGACCTCCGGATGCACGGCCTTCACCACCACCCATTGGGTGATCTACAGGGTTCATCGCTACACCACGGGTACGTGGACGAATACCTTTCCAGCGGTTCCTTCCTGCCTTACCCATGCTCTCAAGACTATGGTCTGAATTTGACAATACGCCTACTGTTGCACAGCAATTGATCAACACTTTTCTTAATTCACCAGAAGGCATTTTTAATACAGCATACTTTTCTTCCTTGTTGGTAAGTTGTGCTGATGCACCTGCACTACGGGCAATTTTACCACCCTGTCCAGGCTGCATTTCAATATTGTGCACATTGGTACCCAGTGGCATGTTTTTCAACATTAATGTATTACCAACCTCCGGAGCAACAGCGAGACCGCTGATCACAGTCATACCAACCGTCAACCCTTGTGGAGCAAGGATGTAACGCTTCTCACCATCAGCATAATTCAACAATGCGATGAAAGCAGTCCTGTTTGGATCATACTCAATAGAAGCAACTTTAGCAGGCACTTCATGCTTGTCACGCTTGAAATCAATGATGCGGTACATTTTCTTATTACCACCACCCATGTAACGCATAGCGCGACGACCTTGGGAATTTCTTCCGGCAGTTGCCTTTACCTTCTCCAAAAGCGACTTCTCAGGAGTCATGGTGGTGACCTCTGCATACGCATTTCCAATCCTCCACCTGGTTCCTGCTGTAATTGGTTTGTACTTCTTTAATGCCATTTTTTTATTTTTTTGCCCGAGGGCTCTCTTTGCTACTTAATTATATTGTTGAATAAAGATCAATGGTATCCCCTTCTCCAACTGTCACAAATGCTTTCTTGAAGCTTGGTTTTCTTCCGCTGACAACACCGGCCTTCGTATTGCGGCTCTTTGCTTTGGCAGGAGCAACAGCTGTTCTCACATCCTCCACCGTTACGCCGTAAAAATCTTCAACCGCTTTCTTGATCTCAAGCTTATTGGCCATTCGTGAAACCTTGAAAGAGTAAACACGACTTTTTTCTGAAAGCTGATTTGCCTTCTCAGAAAGAATGGGCTTTACCAGAACATCAGCAAGTTTCATATATCTTATTTATATTATTAATCAATTCAATTAAGCTTCAGCACCTTCTTCCTGTTCTGCAAACAATTTTGCAGCAGACTCAGTGATGATCAATACATCGGCATTGACAACATCATACGTGTTGATATCAGAAAGTACAGAAGAAAGTACAGAAGGAATGTTCCTTGCACTCACAAATACATTCTCATCCAGATCAGGCATAACATAGAGCGCTTTTTTGTTGCTCACATTTAACCCTTTCAGCATGCTGGCGAATGAACCTGTTTTTGGAGCCTCGAGTTTGAGGTCTTCAACAAGAATGATTGCATTTTCTTTTGCCTTGTGACTCAACGCACTGATCTTGGCAAGGTCTTTCACGCGGCGATTGAGCTTGAAGTCATACGCATGAGGCTTGGGTCCAAAAACAGTACCACCACCCTTGTATAAAGGATTACGGATATTGCCCTTACGTGAACCTCCGGTTCCTTTTTGACGATGTAATTTCTTGCTTGATCCCTTCACCTCTGCACGTGTCTTTACCTTGTGCGTACCTTGACGCTGAGCAGCGAGATATTGCTTGACTGCCAGGTATACAACGTGCTTGTTAGGCTCGGTGCCAAATATATCCTCCGGCAAATCAATCGTTCTGCCGGTCTTAGTTCCTGTTACTGTTAATACGTCTAGTTGCATGATAACTGCGTTGAATTAGTTCTGAATATAAACGATAGAACCATTGTGACCAGGAACAGATCCTGACACGATGATATAATTCTTCTCAGGGAAAATTTTAACCACCTTGAGTCCTTTCAACTTCACGCGATCACCACCCATGCGGCCGGCCATGCGCATTCCCTTGAATACCCTTGAAGCATCAGATGAGTTACCGATGGAACCTGGTGCACGCTGACGATCATGTTGGCCGTGCGACTGCTGTCCAACACCACTAAATCCATGACGCTTGACAACACCCTGAAAACCCTTACCCTTGGTAGTTCCTACCACGTCAACTTTTTCGCCTTCAGCGACAATTTCACAGGTAATGGCTTCGCCAAGATTTTTTTCAAGACTGTAGTCCCTGAATTCCTTTACAAAACTTTTTGGAGTAGATGAGGCCTTTGAAAAGTGGCCTTTTTCAGATGAGATTGCTTTTCTTTCGAGCTTTTCGCCGAAAGCAAGTTGCAGCGCGGTGTAACCATCGCTGTCTTTGGTCTTAACCTGTGTTACTACACATGGACCAGCTTCAATGACGGTGCAGGCAGTCTGCTTGCCGTCGGGACCGAAGATGCTGGTCATTCCGATTTTCTTACCGATAATTCCTTTCATGGTTCAATATTTATACCCTTTTCGGTTAAATGGACAGTGAGGCTTTGCCTCTCTTCAATCCCAGTTTGCTGTCGACCTTTTCCTTGTTTCCCGAAATTTCAGGAACGGAAGTACCGGCAGTAAACAAACCTCGAAGGGCTTGTTCATATTTCAACTCTCATGTGAGAGAAAAAATTAATTTCAGCGCTCCTTTTTATCATGCCACCGGCAATCAATTGGGAGATGAATGAAAAAGAACTGCAGCATCAGACAAGCTGATGCCAAGCCTCATCAGGCTTTGATCTCTACATCAACACCGCTTGGAAGATCGAGCTTACTCAGCGCGTCTACCGTACGTGAAGATGAAGTATAAATGTCAAGCAACCTCTTGTGCGTAGACAATTGGAACTGCTCACGTGCTTTTTTGTTAACGTGTGGCGACTTCAGTACAGTGAAGATTTTCTTCTGAGTAGGCAAAGGAATGGGACCAGTGATCACCGCACCTGTACTGCGTACTGTTTTAACGATTTTCTCCGCTGATTTATCAACCAGATTATGGTCGTATGACTGTAGTTTTATTCTGATTCGCTGTGACATAGTTTTTTTCCCATTTTTAAATGGGGATGCAAAAGTATGGATTAGTTTGATACTTTCAAAAGAAAAATGCGTTTTTTTGGTCAGTCGGGGCAGTTATTTTTTAATAAAAAAGCCCCGGTTCAAACCGGGGCTTAACGTATTGATAATCAGATATATAAATTATTCCTTGGCTTTCCCTTTAACCCTGGCGATCACCTCCTCAGCAATGTTGTTAGGTGCCGGATTGTAATGAGAGAACTCCATGGTTGAAGATGCACGTCCGGATGTTAATGAACGGAGCTGTGTAACATAGCCAAACATCTCACTCAAAGGCACCTTGGCCTTGATAACCTGAGCACCAGCCCTGCTATCCATTCCCTCCAACATACCACGTCTTCTGTTCAAGTCGCCAGTAACATCTCCCATATACTGTTCCGGGGTGATGACCTCGATCTTCATGATCGGCTCTAGCAATACCGGCTTTGCCTTACGGGCAGCTTCGCGGAATCCGCCTTTAGCACAAAGTTCGAATGACATAGAATCAGAATCCACTTGGTGGAAGCTACCGTCGAATATCCTAACCTTCATGCTCTCTACAGGGTAGTTTGCAAGTACACCTGTTGACATGGATTGCTCAAATCCTTTTTGAATGGCTGGAATAAATTCACGTGGAATAGATCCTCCAAAAATATCATTCACGAATTGCATGGACTTTCCTGGGTTTTCTGTCAACCACTCAGCATCTGCAGGTCCAAATTCAAACACGATATCAGCGAATTTACCACGGCCACCTGTTTGCTTTTTAAGGGTCTCCCTATGCTGAACTGTAGCATGGAAGGCCTCTTTGTAAGCAACCTGAGGAGCACCTTGGTTAACTTCTACTTTAAACTCCCTGCGCATACGATCAACAATGATTTCCAGGTGCAATTCACCCATACCACTGAGGATGGTTTGTCCGGTTTCCTCGTCAGTCCTTACACGCAATGTTGGATCTTCCTCAACAAGTTTGGCAATGGCCATACCCATTTTATCTACGTCTGCCTGAGCTTTTGGCTCTACAGCGATTGAAATCACCGGTTCAGGGATAAACATATTCTCCAGTACGATAGGATGATCTTCATCACACAGTGTATCTCCAGTTTTGATCTCCTTGAAACCAACTGCAGCACCAATGTCACCAGCTTCGATGAAGTCGATCGGATTCTGCTTGTTGGCAAACATCTTCATGATACGGCTGATCCTCTCTTTCTTGCCACTTCTTACGTTCAACACATAAGATCCGGCATCAAGATGACCTGAATATACACGGAAGAATGCAAGGCGACCAACAAATGGGTCAGTCATGATCTTGAACGCAAGGGCTGCAAAAGGCTCAGAAGCTTCTGGCTTACGCACGATCACCTCGCCATTGTCAGGATTTGTACCCTCAACGGCATCAATATCAACGGGTGAAGGCAGGTATCGGCAGACTGCATCCAATGCTGTTTGTACACCTTTGTTTTTAAATGAAGATCCGCACATCATGGGAACAATACTGAGGTCAATGGTAGCCTTACGGATAGCTTCGTGTACCTCATTCTCAGTGATTGAATTAGGATCATCAAAGAATTTCTCTAACAGCTTCTCATCATATTCAGCAACAGCCTCAATAAGATTCTGCCTCCACTCATTAGCCTCCTCAATCATATCCGCAGGAACAGGAATCTCGTCAAAGGTCATTCCCTCTGTTTCCATGTGCCATACGATACCTTTCATTTTGATCAGATCCACCACACCTTTGAAATTATCTTCAGCACCAATGGGGAGCTGCAATGGGACTGCCTTTGCGCCCAGCATTTCTTTCACCTGGCGAACCACCATAAGGAAGTCAGCACCACTTCTGTCCATTTTGTTAACAAACCCAATACGTGGTACTTTGTAGCGGTTAGCCTGACGCCATACAGTTTCAGACTGTGGCTCAACGCCATCCACTGCAGAAAACAATGCGATAAGTCCATCCAATACACGCATGGAACGCTCTACCTCTACGGTAAAGTCAACGTGACCCGGCGTATCGATGATGTTGAAATAATAATTCTTTGTTTCAGGAGTAGCCTTACCCAATATAGTTGGGAAGTTCCACTGACAGCTCACCGCAGCAGAAGTAATGGTAATACCGCGCTCCTTTTCTTGCTCCATCCAGTCAGTCGTAGCACCACCGTCATGCACCTCTCCTATCTTGTGAATCATTCCTGTATAGCGCAGGATACGCTCTGGAGTTGTGGTTTTACCAGCATCAATGTGTGCTGCAATACCGAAATTCCTTTGAAATTTTAAGTCTGCCATGACTGATCTTATTGTTTAAAAAATGTTTTGTTTTAAGCGAAAACCACCGGATTCAGAAATCCTCAGTTTTGCGGCTGCAAAGTTATGAAATAAAAAACACCATCTGATATTTTTTATCGCAGGTGTGCAAAGCTTAACAATAAAAAAGGCTGCCTTATGGCAGCCCTTCTTAAAAATATATATCAAGTTATACACGGAAGTGAGCGAACGCTTTGTTTGCTTCAGCCATTCTGTGTGTATCTTCTTTCTTTTTAAATGCCCCACCTTCCCCTTTACTTGCAGCAACGATCTCGTTGGCAAGCTTGTCTGACATGCTACGACCATTGCGCTCACGGGCAAAACGCACCAACCACTTGATACTCAAAGAGATCTTCCTATCCGGACGAACCTCAGATGGGATCTGGAAGGTAGCACCTCCAATACGACGGCTTCTAACTTCAACTGCAGGAGTGATGTTGGCCAATGCCCTTCTCCATACTTCGTATCCATCCTCTCCGGTCATTTTAGACACCTTCTCCAGCGAATCATAAAATATGTTCAGTGAAGCATCTTTCTTTCCTTGCCACATTACATTGTTGACAAATCTTGTAACCAAAGTATCGTTGAACTTTGGATCCGGTGCTAAGGGTAATTTTTTGGCTCTTGACTTCCTCATCTATGTGAATTTGGATCTGTTATGGTTATTTTTTTGCTTTTTCACGCTTGGTTCCGTACTTAGAACGGCTCTGCTTACGGTCTTTAACACCCGCAGTATCAAGGCTTCCCCTTACAATGTGGTAACGAACACCTGGAAGATCCTTAACACGACCACCCCTGATCAATACGATGGAGTGCTCCTGAAGATTATGGCCTTCACCTGGTATGTACGCAATTACCTCGATCTTGTTGGTCAGACGCACTTTAGCCACCTTTCTCAAAGCCGAATTCGGCTTTTTGGGTGTGGTTGTGTATACACGTGTGCAAACACCACGACGTTGTGGGCATGCATCGAGAGCCCTGGACTTACTTTTAGCCTTGATGATCTCTCTTCCTTTTCTTACGAGCTGTTGAATTGTAGGCATTATACCCTTTTTTTAACGGGACGGCAAAGGTATGGGTAAATTTCCAAAAACCAAAAGCAGTTCCTAATTTTTTATGAGTTTTTAATCAGCCGGCAACGGGGAACATCCACCCATGTGGATCTGGAGCCACCCCATCACGAATACCGGTCAGTATGGACTTGATCTCGTTGGCAATGATCATTGCCTCAGGATCAAATGACATTGAAAATTCTTTATACCTAAGTTCTGTGATTTTTGAAATAGTGGCCGCCGTTCCGGCACCAAAGGCCTCAGTGAAGATCCCTTTTTCATAGGCCGCAACCAATTCGTCTACAGAGATCTCTCGCTCCTCCACCACCTTGCCCATATCCCTGGCCACCTTGATCACACTGTCGCGTGTGATCCCCTGCAAAATGGTACCGCTTTCCAACCCAGGCGTTATCAACTTGCCGTTCATTACGAAAAAGACATTCATGGTACCACATTCCTGGACGTACTTATGTTCAAATGCATCCGTCCACAACACCTGATCATACCCCCTTTTTTTTGCCACTGCTGTGGGGTGAAGGGATGCAGCATAATTACCGGAAGTTTTTGCGTTACCTACTCCTCCGGGCACTGCACGTACAAATTGTTCCTCAACGTAAAGTCTTAAAGGGGCTGGGTAAAAGGGACCGACCGGACTGCAAATGATCAAGAATTTGTAGCGGGTAGATGGCGCTACACCAAGTTGTTCGTCAGTCGCAAACATAAACGGACGAATATAAAGTGCGTGATCATATTCCTTTGGGATCCATTGGTCTTCAACTTCCAGCAGTTTCTTCATCCCATCCATAAAAATATGTTCCGGCACCTCGGCCATCTCCATTCGTTGCGCAGAGCGATTAAATCGTTTGAAATTTTCGATAGGTCTGAAAATAGCGGCCTTGCCATCTTGCATACGGTAGGCCTTGATGCCTTCAAAGATCGACTGTCCATAATGTAGCGTGGCCATTGATGGATCGAAGCAGATTGGCGCATATGGAACAATCTCTGGATCAGACCAAACCCCATTGTGGTAGTCTGCCACCAGCATATGATCCGTGAAGTATTTCCCAAAAGAAAGATTGCTGAAATCAGTGTCCTCTCTCTTTGATCTCTCGGCTTTTGTTACCTTTATCGCGCCAGTATGCTGCATAACCGTAATTTTTACAAAGTAACAAAACATCAGGCAAGTTTAAAAGATTAATGTGTCCATGGAGCAACAAAAAACCATCATCCTTCCACCTCAGGTCATAGCAGCACTGTATGAAAATGTATTGATCGAGAATGCCGATGGTCAGCCCAAAGAAGAATCACCCCGTATCATTGAAAAGAAGAAAACAGTGGTGATTGCCGAATCTGTTGGAGCTGCATTGTCTGCTGACAGAAAAATATTCCTCGACGCCATTATCAAGGCTTGTCAACTTCAACCTTCAGCAGTTGAAGTACTTACAGACAAGCATCCCTTAGCCTCAGACTACAAAAAAATCAATGAAGAATACAGTCCAGAAAGTATCATACTCTTCGGACCATCACCTTCATTAATTTCATTGCCTGTTTTTTTCCCTCCATTCCAGATCCAATTATTTCAGGAAACAAAATACCTGCATGCCCCCGCATTGGATATGATTGAAAACGACAAAAACCTTAAACTTCAATTGTGGCAGTGCCTTAAACAACTCTTCCCCTGATGAAAACGTTCATATTTGCATCAAACAATAAACACAAGGCCGAAGAAATAAAATCCATCCTTCACCATCAATGTGAGATCATCACACTCAAAGAAGCTGGTATAACCATAGATATTCCTGAACCACATCATACGCTTCAAGAAAATGCAAGTGAGAAATCGACCGTGATTTTCAAGCTTACCGGATCAGACTGTTTTTCAGAAGATAGCGGACTTGAAGTGGTTGCCCTTGGAGGCGCGCCGGGTGTTAGATCAGCGCGCTATGCAGGAGAAAAGGCAGACGATGAAAAAAACATTGACAAGCTGTTGAAAGAGATGTCTGGTGTAGAAAACAGAAATGCCTGCTTTAGAACCGTTATATCACTGATCTTAGATGGAAAAGAATATTTTTTTGAGGGAAGATGCGAAGGACAGATTACAACAGAAAGAAAGGGGTCAAATGGTTTTGGCTACGATCCTGTTTTTATTCCATCCGGACAAGAAAAAACTTTTGCCGAAATGAGCATTGCTGAAAAAACAAATATCAGTCACAGAAAAAAAGCCGCAGAAAAAATGGCTCTATTGCTTGAACAACATTTTAGCAGAACAACAAAATAAAAACAACCATGCGCAAGTGTAAGATCATCGTCCCTGAAAAAACCTGCTTCGAAACAAGTATTACCATACAAGTAGGAGATCTCAATTATGGCGGACATGTTGGAAATGAACGATACCTGCTTTTTGCGCAGGAAACCAGGATACGCTTTTTGCAATCACTTGGATACAGTGAGATGAGGTTCGGTCCCTACGGACTGGTACTTTCCGAATCGTCTGTCGAATACTTACATGAATTGTTTCACGGCGACCAGATAAAAATCACATTGTCAATCGCGAATATATCAAGGGCAAGCTTTGATTGTTACTACATTCTTTCAACAGAGAGAGATGGAACGGAGATTGTTGTATCAAGAATTATGACAACGATGATATGCTACGACTACTCAGCAAGAAAAGTAAGGTCGACCCCCGAAGACATAAAAACAAAACTATTGCAACACGCAGCAAACTGAAATTTTATTGGTTCCAGATATCCCATGATGCCTCAGCCTGGATGACAAGCATGTCTGCACCATTTTCAATTTCAGCCCCTCTTTCTTTACCCATAGACAAGAAAGTTGTTATTGGTGGATTGTACACCAGGTCAAACAAATAATGCTCCGTGCCAATGAACTGATAAGGAATATCAGGAGCCTTGTCTATGTCGGGATGCATCCCCAACGGCGTTGTATTCACTATCAGGGTATATTCCTTAAGCAGTTGCTCATCAATATCTTCGTAGGCAATAGAGACATCTGATCTTTTTCTGCTCACTGGCAGAAAATCGATCCCCTTTTCCTTCAAGGCATAATGTACTGCTTTTGCAGCCCCGCCCGTTCCCAAGACCAACGCCTTCCTGTGTGTAGATTTTAGTTTGGGTTCGAGGGATTTTGCAAATCCGATCACGTCGGTATTGTAACCAGTCAATTTACCATCTTCGATCTTGATGCAGTTACACGCACCGATCTCTTCTACAACAGGAGAGCAACTATCCAGATACTGAATCACCTGTTCCTTGTAAGGTATGGTTACATTTAATCCTGCAAGTGTTGGATTGCTTGATAGAATTTCAGGTAAACGACTGATCGATTCAATAGGAAAGAGCTCATACACATGATCAGTGATAAGCTCACGCTGAAACTTTTCAGTAAAGTATTTCTTTGAAAAGGAATGCGACAGCGGATAACCGATAAGTCCGTATGACTTGATCAACTTGAACTATTTATTTAAAAAAAGATTGAAGGTGTCGCCACGCAGTCCCACACGCATCGCCTCCAAAGCTATGACCTCACCGGGCGCGATATTTCCCAGATTTACATTGGCTCCCAGCAATTCAATGAAATACAACTGCTGTGCTTTTTGAGGCGCCTCCCAAAGTATCTTTTCGCCGGGTATCTGTGTCAATATTTCCTGTACCAACCCCTCTCGAACCTCTCCGCTGCCCCTATAAATTCCGACGTTCCCCGCCTCCCTGGCTTCTGCAATAACCCAAGTAGCACCAGCATTGAGCTCAGCCCTCATCAGTTCGATCCATTTGTAAGGTGGGATGATGTGTGCTGCATCCTTACTGCCAACTTCACTGAACACAGTACCAATGGCACTTAATTTTTCAATATAGCGACACTTTTCAGTGTGCGGTATGGAGATCGATCCATCACTCACTTCCATGTATTTTATACTGTATTCCTTGCAAAGGGAGATATAATCTTCGAACTGATCCCTGATCAGGAATGCCTCCATCAAGGTTCCTCCAAAGTAAACAGGTATTCCAGAATTTTGATACAGATCAATTTTATCTCTCAGTCGCGGAGTTACATAGGCTGTTCCAAAACCCAGCTTGACCACATCAACATGATGCACGGCATTCTCGATGAACTGCTTGGCCTCGTCGTATGTCAAGCCTTTGTCCATTACCATCGTGATCCCCTCAGTTCTTGGCTTTGCATGACGTGTGGGCATCTGGGATAAGGTGAAATTCATGTTGTGTTGTTAGTTTTTACAAAAATACGAAACAGAAAAGTAAAGAAGATGATTAAAGGATGAATGAGTTTATAGTCTTCGACGGCGTTTGTACCTAAGGATCAATTCCACCACCTGCGTATGCTTAACTGAGGATGGATATAGTTTCAGAAAACTCTTCAAACTCCTTGGATTTTTCTCAGCAGATGATTCAAGTAGTTTCATGCCCTCTTTTATTTTACCCATGGCCAGTAGAATTGCACTCTGATAAAAACCTAAAATAGGCTTGTCCCCTAATCGTGCACGGGCATGCTCGACATTTTTCTCAGCATCAGTATACTGACCAGTCTCAAACAATGTCCTTATCAACGACTCCCATCCCTTGATGTTACGTGGTTTTGATTGTACAGCAGCCAAAAAATAGTGTACAGCATCTTTGGCTTTACCTGTTTTAACCAAACACTCACCCATGATCAGATTGAATTCCGGATCGAGCCGCTTGATCCTCAGTGCCATATCAAGGTATTTGATGGCACTGGAATATTTTAACTCTTTCATATAGGTGCCTGCCACCTTTACATAAAGCTTAGCATCATCAGGATTTAAATGCGAGGCTTTTCGGTAGTAGAATCGTGCCTGAGCATAGTTCTTGATTTTTTCATAGCAAAACCCGATTGCCTGATAGATGACATCTTCCGGCCTTGACAGTTCTATTACTTTTTCCAAAGCATCAATGGCCTCCTTATAACGGTGCAGTCGCATGAATGCATCAGCCATATTTCTGTAGGCATAATCAAATTTTTCGTTGATAACGATCGCGTATTGGTAAGCATCAATTGCCTTTTCAAATAACCTCAGCCCCTGATAGGCAGCTGCAAGATTGAACCAGGCCAATTCATTATATGGAAAAGCATCGATGATCTTGAGGTGAAGCTTGATGCTTTCCTCATTTCTTCCTGTAAAATCTGTCCAGAAACAGATCTTGTAGAGTGCCTCTTCATTATTGGGTTCGTATTCAAGGATCAGTTTAAGACAATCAAAAATCTTCTCAAACTCTTCGTAATCATCATAGACATCCGCCAGCTCAAAAAGCAGATCGATCCTTTCCTCACCCTCAAACTGAAGCAATGCCTCTTCCAGGATGGCAACTGCTTTGGCCTGCATATCAAGTGCCAGATACGCATCTGTTCTCAGAATATAAATATCAATATCATTCCGGTCTAATATCTGGGCCTTGTCCAATAATGTGAGCGCTTTTTTATATTGTCGGGAGGCTATGAGAAGGTCAGCCTTCTTCACCAATAAACTGGCTGAAAATGGGAATTGAAGGGTGGCGATCTCCGCAGCTTCCAAAGCCCTTGACAATGCATCCTGGTCATCAAAATGGTCTATGATACGTTCGAAAGATTCCTCACTGAGGAAGGCGGTCCCTCTCCCTGACCGTAACTTCTCATATGCAGTCAACAGGTCGTTGATATCCTCATGCTCTGGTATACGTGACTCTCCTTTCATGTTTATGGGATAACTGAAAGGTAGGAAATCTGTAGGATATTGAATTTGATACCGAACAAAATCCTTCCCGATACGTTACTTTTTGATAGTTACCTGATATCAAATTTGTTATGTTCTTAAAATTTATTAAATTTGTAGAAATTATGACAAAGTCAATCAATACATTACGCGGTCTTTTAAAGCACTTAACGATGCCCCTCATGGTATTGTTTTTTGCCACTTCCGTTTTTGCTGTTGATGGTATTATAGTAAAAGCAAAATCTTCTTCAGCTGCTTTCTCAAGCATGAAGAAGAACTTGAGTCTTTCTCTCAGTTCCGGTTTTGTTTACCATGATAATCGTTCTCTAGGCTTCAAGAAAGGAAGTAAGAACAGCGAGTTTAACTCTATCATTTCCTACCAAAAAGGCAACATCAAATACATTTTGCCCTACAAGAACAAGAACCTTGTTCACAAATTCAAGACGCCACAAAAGCCATTGAATTAATTCTACTTCTTTTTGCTTTCTTCATATTCCAGCAACCTGTATCCCGTAGAAGGTATATCGAATTGTTGTATCTGTACCGGATCGAAAGTCAAGGATCTTGCTATGTAATTGATCGTACCGACCTCTGTCGTGGAACTAAACCCCAAAATTAGTCCGGGAATATTACCAAGTTGTGTGAACAGCTCAGCATGATCAGGTAGTAGGCTTCTGGTAAAAAACACTTCTATAACTGCCCCATCACTGAGTGTAGCATTGGCTTTATGGCAAGTATACCCCAAGATGCTGATGGTATCGGCGGATATCGTGTAGTTGAGCTCGGAGAATTCTTTGTGGATCTCACGCCAATTAGCACGGTTGATGAGGGTGATTGTTTTTTGAGAACCGAAATCCCTGACTACAGCACCGGTACCTTCTCTCATGTCAAAGATGGTACTGGTTTTACCGATGCCGCTAACGAGATCGGACCGATAATGCACCCCTTTGACCATTTGGATATAACTGGCGAGGCTATCAACTTTCTTGCCATCAACAATATTGATCAGATCAAATGCGATGGTTCCCTCAGAAAAAGTTTTCTGAGCTGAGCATGAAAGCGTAGCGTGCAAAAAAGCGATGATCAAAACACTCCTCATCATTTCTGAGATAACATTTGTCGTCTATCAAAGTTATGTATTCAAGCAAGAGGTGGCCTAAAAAATTACGAAAGAAAACCAAGAACAAATTATTTCTTTGTTTTGGACTTCATATCATTCAATTTCTTCTGTGAAGCCTGCATTTCTTCAAGACGCTCCTGCCACTTGGATTTTGACCTTGGTTTCTTTTTATTGGCCTCAATGCCTGCAAGGATCTTGTCGTGGTCAATGATATAATTCTGGATCACAAACTGCAATACAAGCGTAATAACATTCGATACAGTATAATACCAGGTTAATGCTGAAGGAAGGCTGTTGAAAATACCAAGAAGCAGAACCGGGAATATATAAGGCATATATTTCAACACTGGATTACCCTGATCCGGAGTCATACTCATGCTATACAGAGAGATCAACAAGCTGGTCACCACAGCTAGAATAGTAAATAATGAGAGGTGACTGCCAATTCCAGGGAAATTAAACCCCCAAGTTATAACGGCATCATAAGAGGATAGATCTTTTGACCACCAGAAGGGAACACCTCGCAAGTTGATACTAGAATTGAAGAAACTATATAGCGCGAAGAATATAGGAATCTGCAGCAGCGCAGGTATACAACCTCCAAGCGGATTAACACCTGCTGTTCTGAAGAGCTTCATTTGTTCCATACTGAACGCCTGTTGATCATCCTTGTATTTCTCTTTAAGCTGGTCTATTTCCGGCCTCAGTGCTTTCATTTTTGCACCACTGACATAAGAGGTATACACCAACGGCGAAGTGATCAACCTGATGAGGATGGTAAGCAACGCAATGGCCAGACCAAGACTGGCAACATGCTTTTCAAAAAAACTAAAGGCCGGCAAAACGATCCACCTGTTGATGTATTTTACAAATGCATAAAAACCCTGGCCAAGATTCACCATATCTTCCATCTCAAGATCATATTTCTTGAGTGTAGCATACTCGTTAGGCCCGATAAAAAAACGATAAGCCAGTTTAACATCTGATGATGCAGGAAAAGTAGAACGCAGTGTGGCAACAGTTTGCGCAACGACCCTGAGAGAGTCATCCGGCATTTTACAATTGATGTCAACCTGACTAAAACCGTTCTCTGCGATCAATGTGGTGTTGAAAAATTTTTGTTTTACGCCTATCCACTTCAATCCTTCTTCCCAGCGTTTGTTCAGGCCATCACTCATGGTGAAATAATCAAATCCATCAGCCCCGTATAAACCAAGCTGCGTTTCTCTTTTTTCAGATTGGATATCACGTTCTTGCTGATTGGCCTGGACCTGCCACAACAAATTGATCGCATTGCCAGTGAACAACCGATCAGCACCCTTCACAGCTATGTTCCAATCGATCATGTACTCCCCAGCCCTCAGTGTGTATTCATGAACAATAGATTTTCCGGAAGAGTCAGCCAACGTGTATTTCAGTACTTGATTGCCTAGTGCATCCTTTGATACTTCTGAAGCGGAAAAAAACAGGTTTGATGAAGCTGCTGTCTGATTCATTCCTGTATTGATCAGGTAAGATATTTTATTAAAACCACCAGAACCAAGAATGACATTGTTTGTACTGTCTGATGATTGGAATTTTTTTAGGCGAACGGACAAAGGCTGTCCACCTTTATTGGTGAAAGAAACAACAACAAGGTCGTTTTCAAGCATGGAGATCACTTCATCAGCTTTCCCTTCTTGAATAAATGAACCTGCAGCAATATATCTTGATGCGGTGTCTATTGTGACAGTTGATGAAACAGTATCAACTTTTGGTGGCTGGATCGCTGCTATTGAATCTCTTATCTGAGCCTGCTTTGCCTCAAGTTCGATTTGGGCTTGACGCGTATAATAAAAGTAGGCGAAAAACAAAATGGCAAGCAGGACAATGCCAATGACTGAGTTCTTTTCAAATTTCATGAGCGATCTTTATGAAGGGCAAAGGTAACGAACTGATCCTATCAAACGCCATCAGGTTTTCAAACCGAATTCTTTGAACGAAAGGACCCGACCTATACTGCTTCGTTTCTTCCAATCGCTTTCTTTTGAGCATAGCTTTTCGCTGCAGCAACAAAATGTACAAAGATCGGATGAGGATTTTCAACTGTACTTTTCAACTCAGGATGATATTGCACCCCGATGAAGAAAGGATGTCCGGGGATTTCGACAATCTCCACCAGATTTGTTTCCGGATTGATCCCACTGGCCTTCATACCGGCAGCCTGAAATGCATCAAGATATTTACTATTGAATTCCCAACGATGACGATGACGCTCAGCGATCAACTCAGTTCCATAGATCTTGTAGGCGAGTGTGTCTTTTTGAATGGTACAAGGGTAAGAGCCTAACCTCATTGTTCCACCCTTGTTGGTAATATTTTTTTGCCCGTCCATGAGATCGATCACCGGATCTGGAGATGCCGGATCCATCTCTGTTGAATGTGCAGCAGTGAGTCCGAGTTTGGTTCTTGCAAACTCAATAACAGACATCTGCATTCCTAAACAGATGCCAAAAAATGGAAGTCCGTTTTCTCTTGCATATTTAACTGCAAGAATCTTTCCATCGATACCTCTGTGACCGAAGCCAGGAGCTACCAACAAGCCATCAAGTCCCTGTAGCTTATGATCCACATTCTCACTGGTGATGAATTCACTGTGCACGTCCTGAACTTCCACCTTGCATTCGTTCATAGCGCCTGCATGAATAAAAGCCTCCAGGATGGATTTGTAAGCATCCTGCAATTCAATATACTTTCCTATCAATCCTATGGTAACGGTCGATTTCGGATTTTTCAACTTGGAAATGAATTCTTTCCATACAGTAAGGTCAGGCTCTGGATACCATG
>JBKCFW010000191.1:0-7680 GCA_046303675.1 bacterium | reverse complement strand
ACTGAAAAATATAAACTCCTCGTCCGATCGCATCACCTGACTCCTCGCTTCCATTCCATTCAATTTCTATAGAACGATCATCCGACTCATTTATTGTCTTACTCAGCCTTTTTAATAACTGACCGGTCATCGTAAAAATATCAATATGTGCCGTAGCGCCAAGGTATGGACCATCAAGATCAAATAAAAAACGGGTGTTGCCGGAAAAGGGATTGGGATAATTGATCAGTCGCGTGATGAAGATCTCTTTTTGCTTTCTTACCTCACACTCGATCGTATACTCACCTGAATTATTCAACACATCCCATGCTTTGATGACGATAGTGTGTTTCCCATCTGCAAGTGTTGGCAAAGGAAAACGGACGACTCCTTTGAGTTGACCAGATAATGTTGGCTGAAAATATTCATTCAACACGAGCGCATTTCGTTTATCTCCATCGATAACCGCTGTGATATCATGTCCTATGCCAGTGCGTGTCAAATTAATGCCAGATGCATCAGCAAATTGCGCAATGAGCAAAGGCGTCTCTGCAACAACATCTCCGTTTTTAAACGTGGTGTCATTGAGATAGGCTTTGATCACCGGACCATCATGATCATTGATCACCTCATCGCCAAGTCCGCCTACAACAAGCCTTTCCTCTACACCCGCCGCATCATATCTTCCATTCTCACCATAAAAACTGATCCTCCCCTTACCATACTGATACTTGATGTCTTTGGGAACAACAAATGTGAAACTGAACTTTCCATTCTCGGCTTTTACCTTTCCATCATAGATGATATTTAGATCGGACGAAAATTCAACAACCTTACTTTGAGTATCATTCCCAAGTGTTTTGATGCTCGCTGGCTTGTCGTACACCGTCGGATATATATAACCATTGAAATCAGCAGCGAGCTCTCCGGATGGAGCATGTACCTCTCCGGTTATCGTATATTGATTCTGCGAACGCAACGTGTCAACCACTGTTGTGATAGGCTTGCCATTGACTGTGCTTGCAGCGATCGTATACTCAGGCATTGAAAGCTTCATGGCCGGATCACCAAGTAAAACGAACTTCCGGGAATTGACAACATCTCCGACATTGACGATGGTGTAATTCTTCGCATCTTGTAAAGCACTTCCCAACCTGGGATAGTTTCGATTAGCATCTGTCTTAAACAGTGTGCTGAAAAAATTATTGTTGATGACCCTGTTGCTCGAAGCAAACACCTGTCTGGTGGTTGTCACCAATCCAATCGCTCCATTTCTTCTTCCAATGAAAAGGTCCTCTCCCAAAGAAAATTGATCCTGATCATCGAAGGGAGCAAAATCACAAGTTGCCGTTATGAACAAGGGCAGTCTTTCTGCATTCTTCCATCCAGCAACAATGTCCTTATCCAGTATCGTTTCCTGTGCCAACCTGGAACTGCTGCCATGACCACTATAGTTCCACACCAGTGTTCCTTTATTGATCTGATTAGCAATAGCCCGATTCACGGAAGGATATCCTTCGCCACCGGCACTGCTCTCTTGTGGGAAAGCATCAAGATAAATTTTGTTGATATTGAGCGTAGGTGATAATTCTTGTATCAATGCGGCATGAAGTTCCGCATCATTTAAATGAAGATTGAAGTCCTCATCATCTGCAACGAGGGTGATATCATTTCTCCATTTTCCAAAAGCAGGGTAACTATGATAATCAATGATCTTGTCCACCGCAGTCCTTGCCTGCTCGAGCGTCCTTGCTGGTATTCTGCCAATCGCAATATCGAGCAGCGGATACGGAAAAGGTTTTGTGATATCATCTTCATCATCCAAATACCCAAAATAATCATCAGTTACATAACTGCTCAGTGGATCGAGCGATGATTCACTCTGATAAGAAGGTATGAATTGAGTTGCGCTGATATCCCTGAATTTGTATGAATATGGTCCGAATAACAAAAGAAACTTTGGACGCTGTTGAACATCCATTCCGGCGCGGTCGTATGCCATCTTGAGAAAATTCCTGATGGCTGAGGGATCAGGAGATCCGGAAGAAAACTCATTGTACAGTTGCTCAATATCAACTACAAAGATTCTCAAACCATCTTTCTGCTGATGATGCTGTGCCAGACGTCTGGCCTCAGCAATAAGTTGCTTGTTAGTCACGATCGCCATGTCGAAATACCCCGTTGCATGAAGGTCCTGATTCGCTACCACCCCCTCAACCTTGGGCAGCATGGCTGCATCAGGACTAAAACCTATATACTCTTTCAAACGCGAACAATCAGCAACAAAACTCAATGTTGTACCGGCCAATGCCGCAGGCATCAACGCAGGATTTGATGGATCTGTAACCTCCCACACCCGTGTTGACGAAGTTGCATTGCTTAATTCAAATCGGGCGATGTTGGCCTGTCTGACCGACTCAATATTCCTGAATTGAAGCTGCGCCTTGTTTACAAGATCCAATGAACGTTGTGCAATTATCTCAAACCAGTTCAACCAGCCTTTTGCATTGATGCTGCCTCCTGAAAAGCTGAAACGGATGTTCATGGTGGACTCATCCAGCAATCCGATAGTTGAAATTTCACTGGTATTGGCGACGGGATCAAAATTTGAACCTGACAATGGTGAGGTGAATTGATCAGTCAATTTCTTGCCATTGACGGAAATCGTGAAGGTGTTTGGTTGTGCCGCACTCTGACCGATCACTGCACTTCGAAAAAAATAATTACTGCCAGACAACAATCCGGATAAAGGAATCCTGAAATCCCTTGCAACAGTAGAACCCTGACTGGCAGCGAATTCCTCGCCATACCACTCCTGACCACTTTTTAAAAAATTGATACTATCAAGTTCATGACGATAATGCTCATCAGAGGTTTTGATAATTCCTGTTGCACCTGAGATCGCAGTACCGTTCAACACCCTTTTGCCATTACCCGCAGCAGCTGTGATGAAATAATATGCCTTCGTACTGTATATATTTTTTTTGAACGAGAATGTCTTTTTCAAGCTGTCATACTCCCATCGATCAGCACCCGGGGCATAAAACAGGAGATAATCCTCCCCATCAAAAAAGCCATCACCCCCATCATTCACATGAATCGCATTCTCCACAATATCATCCTGGAATACCCCTGAATTAGACACTGGAATGATCGCACCGCCATTCCCAAAAAGCTTTATCGATTGGGAGGGTAGCCTGGAGGAGAAACCAGCCTCTCTGAGGAATTTGGCATTTATCTGGTAGATCCCAGGGGCTTCGGTGGAGATCTTGACCCAAAAACCTGCCGACAGCAAGGAAGAAGCAGTATAATTTCTTTGCCCTCTGGTTATGAAGACGATGCAGAGAAAGGCAAGAAAAAGGGGGTATTTCTTCATAATGCCATGTTAACAAATTTAGCATTTAATAAACATAAAAATTGACGTAAACCATTGAATTTATTTAATTTAACACTTACATTTGTTCATGTTTAAAATGCCTTGTGGGCAATAATTTGTAAACAACAACGTTTCAATCAGACAAACTAAATACGCGGATAGCATGAGAAATTTATTGTATCTGTCAACCATTGCAGTACTCTTCAGCGCCTGTAAAGGAGGTATGCCTTTCTCAAAGGGCAAAAGTGAGAAGTCACAGGTAACGGGCTGGAATTACAATGACAAAAACATGGGTGGATTTTTCAAGTCGCCTTACAATGAACAAGCTACAGGCCCCGGCCTTGTCTTTGTTCAGGGCGGTACCTTTACCATGGGTGCTACTGATGAAGACATCATGGGCGACTGGAACAACGTGCCTAGAAGGGTTACACTCTCCTCTTTCTACATTGATAAAACAGAAGTTGCAAATATTCACTATCGCGAATACCTCAGCTGGATAGAAAGAACGTTCGACGATCCAATGTATGAGGCTGTTGTGAACGGCGCGAAACCAGATACCCTGGTATGGCGCAGTGAGCTTGCAGCAAATGAACCACTGATAGATTACTATTTCAGACATCCATCTTACAACAACTACCCAGTTGTTGGTGTGTCATGGAGACAAGCAAATGACTTCTGTATCTGGAGAAGCAACAGGGTGAATGAGCTTATTCTGGTTCAAAAAGGACTTGCAAATGCCAATAGCCTAAAAGCGATACAAGGTCAGGGAGAAGAAAACTTTACCACCAAGTCCTACCTTTTGGGAATTTATACCACCCAGGCTGCAAAGAATAAGAAATCTCCTTTAATGGACGAAAACGGAAGGCCAAGGAATTACGCGAAGATTGAAGACGGTATACTGATGCCTGATTATAGACTCCCCACAGAGGCTGAATGGGAATATGCAGCTTATGGACTGATCAATCAAAATCCAAATGCAAAAAGAAAAGAGGGAAAACGTGGCGAAGAACTCGTGATGAACAAACAGGTTTATTCTTGGTCGCATAATGTAAACGGACTACGCGACAGCAGATCAGGTAGCTGGCAGGGAAAGTACATGGCAAACTTTAAACGTGGCGCGGGTGATTTTATGGGTGTTGCAGGTGGACTGAACGACAATGCTGCAATTCCTGGTCCGATCGACGCATACTTCCCTAATGGATTTGGTATTTACAATATGTCAGGTAACGTCAGCGAGTGGGTTGCTGATATCTACAGACCCCTCAACAGCAAGGATGTAGATGATCTGAATCCATACCGTGGTAACGTATTCAAAAAGCCTGTGAAAGACGCTAACAATGAATATCAGCGTGATAGCCTAGGAAGGGTTAAGATGATCGAGGAGACAGATGCTGAACTTAAAAAAAGAAGAAATTACCAAAAAGCCAATGCCATCAATTATCTTGACGGTGACTCTTTATCAATGGTTCAATATGGTTATGGAACCACCACATTGGTGAGCGACAAATCAAGAGTATACAAAGGTGGCGGATGGGATGATCGTGCTTACTGGCTCAGTCCAGGTACACGCAGGTATCTTGAAGAAGACCAAGCCAGTTCAAGCATCGGATTCAGATGCGCGATGGATCGTTTCGGAAGTCAGGAAGGTAACGGCTTCAAAAGCGGGATGTATTTCAGCAACCGCAGACAAAATACCAGAAAGAAATAAACAACAGAAATTCTTGTTTTGCAAAACCCCCGCAAGGGGGTTTTGTTTTAGCTTGAGGCCTAAACCCTCTGGCATGACCATCCCGATCATATTCAGCATCATCGCATTCTTTATAATACTCTACAAAAGAAAAATAAATTCTTCCGGGAAAAAGAAGGAATGATTGTTAGGATGATTTTCCGGACAAACAACTGTGCAACAAACTAAGTTGTTACGCTTTGGCACTATCTTCGCAGTGTGGAAATAACCAAGCTTTACCAACTGTTTCTGAAACACCCTCGGGTGCAAACAGACACTCGTTTGCTTAAAGCAGGAGAAATATTCTTTGCACTAAAGGGCCCCAATTTCAATGGAAATGCCTTCGCTTCAAAGGCCCTGGAAATCGGAGCAGCAGCAGTGGTGATCGATGAACCGGTACTTCCTGAAAATGAACAAGTATTTCTTGTGAACGATGCACTGGCTGCTTTACAAAAACTCGCCAATCATCACCGTAAACAATTCAATATCCCGTTCATTGCCATCACAGGAAGCAATGGTAAGACAACCACGAAAGAACTGATCCACGCTGCACTTTCCACAACATTCAAAACCCACACTACAAAAGGAAATCTGAATAACCATATTGGTGTTCCACTCACCCTGCTCTCGATCCCACAAGATGCCGAGATGGCCGTGATCGAAATGGGAGCCAATCATCAAAAGGAAATAGAAAGTTATTGCGCCATCGCTGAACCCACACATGGGCTCATCACGAATTGCGGGAAAGCTCATATGGAAGGTTTTGGGGGGGTGGAAGGTATCAGAAAAGGCAAAGGAGAGTTGTTTCAATATCTCGCAAATCATACAGGAACGGCTTTCATCAACAGCGACCTTGATTACTTTGAAGAGATGAGCAAGCACATCAGGAATAAAATCTACTATGGAAGCCGAAGAGGTGATTTCAGCACAACCGTAATACAAGAAGAACCTCTGTTGGTGCTTGAAGTTCAGGATCAACAATCCGGAAAACAGAAAATATTTTCAAGATTGGTCGGAGCTTACAACAAACCAAATATCGAGGCAGCCATTTGCATAGGAAAACATTTCGGAATAAGCATCGATCAAATAAGATCAGCGATTGAATCATACACCCCCGACAATGCCAGATCACAGTTGATCGAAAGAGGTTCAAATAAGATCATATTGGATGCATACAATGCAAACCCAAGCAGTATGCAAGTTGCACTCGAAAGTTTCGCCAGACAAGTTAATAACAACAAGTATCTTTTTATTGGCGCGATGATGGAGCTGGGTGAAGACGCTATCCTAGAGCATAAACTACTTGCGGAAGCAATTCAAAAGATGGGTATCAGAAATGTGATCCTTGTAGGAGGTGATTTTTCAGCGATCGATCACCCATTCCGGTACTTTGCAGACTCAACATCAGCAGCAGAATGGGTTAAGCAGAATCCTCCCACTAATGCACTCATATTGATCAAAGGATCAAGAAGCACAAAAATGGAAAAAATTCTGGAAGCGCTGTAAGCGACATTTGTCACACAGCAAGAAAAGACTAAAACGTAGCTTGCAAAAAAATATTTATGGGTGGCATCAAAACAACCTACTTATACAGTGTTCTGACCAACAAATGTCCGCGTTGCAGAAAAGGTGATCTCTTCGTTTCGTCCAATGCCTATAAACCAGGGCAATTAACAGAGATGCATGAAACATGTGAAGTGTGCGGACAACCTACAGAGATTGAAGTTGGCTTCTATTACGGCACAGGTTACGTAAGCTATGCGCTGACTGTTGCTTTCAGCGTTTCCACCCTTGTTGCCTGGTGGGTACTGATCGGATTCTCTTTGGACGATAACAGATTTTTCTGGTGGATGGGCACTAACGCAGTCCTTATGATCATCATGCAACCGCTATTCATGCGATTATCCCGCAGCATATGGCTTTCATGGTTTGTGAAATACGAGAAAGACTGGAAGAAAATTGAGCAACCTGTGGAGCGTTCTGAATAAGTAGTGATGATTGTTGAGTTGTTTATTCGTTGATTTGTTTAGGCCTAAATGACTCAACGCATAAACGAATAAACAAATAAACAATAATACCCTGTATTCCCTCGTCCCTTATCCCTTATCCCTGCCTTACGGCAGTCATCTGCCATTTTTTTCCGATATTTGCACTTCCTAAAACAACAACATATGGGCAAATACAAAGCAGGTGTGCTTTTCGGAGATGACTTAAAAGCACTGTACGAAGACGCAAAACAGAATCATTTCGCCATGCCGGCGGTAAATACAACCGGCACAGACACAATAAATGCAACACTTGAGGCTGCAGCAGCAGTAAACTCACCAGTGATCATCCAATTCTCTAATGGTGGCGCACAGTTCATTGCCGGCAAAGGAATGCCGAATGATCAACTTCAAGCAAATATCTCAGGTGCCATCTCAGGTGCACTGCATATCCACAACATTGCAAAATACTACGGAGTGCCTGTTGTGTTGCACACAGACCACGCATCAAAAAAATGGTTACCATGGATCAGCGCATTGATAGATGCTGGAGAGCAATACAAAAAAGAAAAAGGGCAACCACTGTTCAGTTCACACATGCTTGACCTGAGTGA
>JBKCFW010000190.1:0-4601 GCA_046303675.1 bacterium | reverse complement strand
ATCTTTGCAGCTCAATCATCCCTTTTTTCTGCATGTTGCAAAGATACGAGCCCCTTTTTTTCCTTTCAGAATAAAAGATACCTTTGTTTTATATATGCAAGACGGATTTCAACAGATTCATGATTCTTTGGAGCGGTGGCGACCTGGCCGCAATATTGTATTGGAGTCGATCAGGCAATCAGGTAGTAACAGACAATATTTCCGCTTCAAGGATGATGGCAAAAGTTATGTTTTGACATATAATCCAACCAATCTTCTTGAAAACAAGGCCTTTGTTGAATTCACCCAGCATTTTTCTGCCAAAGGAATTCAGGTGCCTACAATTGTATACAATGACGAGAAATTGGGATTGTATGTACAAACGGATCTGGGGGATAAGTCGCTCTTCGATCACGTAAAAGATGAGGGCTTCTCTGAAAATGTATTATCGCTGTATAAAAAGTCATGTGATGCGCTGGCGAAGTTGCAGGTTGTGGGAGGAGAGGGACTAGACTACAGCAATTGTATCGCCACCCGTTCATTTGATAAACAGGCCATATACTCCGACCTGCTTTATTTTCTATACTATTTTGTCAGGGCCCTTGATCTGCCTTACGACAAGAATCTTCTCTTCAATGATTTTGAAATGCTCAGCAGTTACCTGATGCAGGAAGAAAATCAGTACTTCATGCATCGTGATTGTCAGGGAAGAAATATAATGGTAACTGGAGGAGAAACTTTCTTCATCGATTACCAAGGTGGCATGCAAGGTGCACTTCAATATGATATCGCTTCTTTATTGTGGCAGGCAAGAACACAACTTCCACATGAACGGCGTGATGAGTTGGTTCAATATTATTTTAGTCAGGTGAATACTCACCTCAACGGAAAGCTGAATAAAAAAGAATTTCTGGATAACTACGATGGGTTTGTGCTCATCAGGATGTTGCAAACACTTGGTGCCTATGGTTTTCGTGGACTCTTTGAACGCAAGCCCCATTTTGTTTCAAGTATACCGTATGCACTAAAAAATCTCAAGTGGTTCATTGAAAACAAGCGGTTACCCATCCGACTTCCAGCGCTACAGAAATTGCTGAATGCGGTGATTGATGATTCAATCATGAAAAAGTTTGATCCGATCACTGCCAATGAACACACTAAGCTGGTGATTCACATTAATAGTTTTTCTTACAAGAAGGGAATACCTGATGACCTTTTTGGCAATGGCGGTGGATTTGTCTTTGATTGCAGGGGTATTTTGAATCCAGGAAGAATTCAAGAATATAAAACACAAACGGGCAGGGATAAACCAGTTCAGGAATTCCTTATGCAACAAACAAACATGCCCAATTTTCTTCAGCATGTATTTGGCACAGTTGATATTTCTGTTGAGGATTATCTGAAGAGGGATTTTGAGGGACTCACCGTGAGTTTTGGTTGTACAGGCGGACAACACCGCAGTGTGTTTGCGGCTGATAGCCTTGCTTCGCATCTTAAAGAGAAGTACAGTGTCAATACGGTTGTACGCCATATAGAACAAGAAGCGAAAGGCTGGATCAATGAGCCGTATTAATCGTAAACGTTATCAATAACTAAATAAAGATCTGTAGAACCGATAATCATGATCAAGATCCAGGATGCCAAAGCCATGATATTCGCAGCAGGGCTTGGCACACGACTCAAACCCTTTACTGATATCCATCCCAAAGCACTTGCCGTAGTGAATGGCAAAACACTGCTTGAGAGAAATATTGATTACCTGCATGGTTTTGGAATCAATAATCTGGTGATCAATATTCATCATTTTGCTGATCAGATCAAACAATTCGTTGAACGATATCGCGATACAGATATCCATATTGAATTGTCTCATGAAATTGATGGACCTTATGAAACTGGTGGGGGACTGGCCTTCGCTGCGTCTTATTTAAGAGGATCTTCTGGTCCCTTTGTGGTGATGAATGCAGATATACTGACGAATCTTGATCTGAATGGCATGTTTGAATTTCACCAGAAGATCAAACCATTGGCTACGCTGGCAGTTTCAAAGCGTGAGAGTTCACGACAGCTTCTTTTTGATGATCAAATGAAACTCGTGGGATGGAAAAATAATAAAACACAAGAAATAAAATGGGTTGGTGAAGAGCAACCATCTGCTGAAGCATTTTCATTTTCAGGAATACATGTGTTGAGTCCGCTTATTTTTGATCTAATGCCTTCCAGTGGAACTTTTTCCATCACTGACATGTATTTGATACTTGCACAAGAGCATCAGATCATTGGATATAACCATACTGGTGATGTTGTGATTGATGTTGGCAAACCTGAATCAGTCTTCGCTGCAGAGTCTATCTTCAAATAATTCATTACATTCACGCAAACAGTTATATATGTTAAAGAAAATTGCAATCGGACTTCTTATTGTTTTTTTAGCAATTCAATTCTTCCGTCCGGCCAAGAATACTTCGACTACAACTTCTGCAAATCATATTTCCACTCATTATAACACACCGGATGACGTTAAGGCGCTATTGGAAAGGTCTTGTTATGACTGCCACAGCAACAACACAAAGTATCCCTGGTATGCGTCAATACAACCTGTTGCATGGTGGTTGGGTCATCATATCGAGGAAGGGAAGGGAGAAATTAATTTTGATGAATTTATGGCCTTGAAGCCGAAGAAGGCGCATCACAAAATGGATGAAGTCAATGAAATGGTGCAAGAAGGAGAGATGCCATTGGACAGTTATACATGGATACATCGCAACGCTAAACTCTCAAGAGATGAAAAGACAAAGCTTTCAGAATGGGCACTATCTGTCATGAAAACAATAGAACAAGAGCACGGAGCTGAATTGAAAGATGAAGCCAGCAAGTAAAGACTGCTAAGTATTTATTTTTTTCCTGCGATTACGATCACGATTTCACCTTTCACCCCTTTTTCCTCAAAGTAGTCGTGCACCTCTTTGAGTGTACCTCTTTTATTTTCTTCAAATTTTTTTGAAAGCTCTCTCGCCACGGAACATTGACGATCTTCTCCAAAATATTCCATGAATTGTTTCAGGCTTTTTACAAGTCGCAATGGCGATTCATAAATTATGATTGTTCGTTGTTCATCTGCCAGCGATGTTAATATAGTATGCCTGCCTTTTTTCAACGGCAGGAATCCCTCAAAACAAAAACTGTCTGTAGGTAATCCGCTGTTCACCAGGGCAGGAACAAAAGCAGTCGCGCCTGGCAGGCATTCCACCCTGATATTATTTTTTATTGCTTCTCTGACCAGATAAAATGCGGGGTCTGAAATACCTGGCGTTCCTGCATCGGTGAGCAATGCCATCGTTTTTCCACCCAGCATTTCTTGAACCAGTCGCTCTGTGATCTTGTGTTCATTGTGCTGGTGATAAGGCAGCATGCTTTTTTGTATCTCATAGTGCTTGAGGAGCACACCTGATGTGCGTGTATCTTCAGCAAGGATCGTATCTACTTCTTTCAATACTGCTACAGCCCGATAGGTCATGTCGCCTAGGTTACCAATGGGCGTAGGTACGATATAAAGCATAAAAGACTATTGATCTTTAGTGTAGCTCGTTATACTAGAGGATACTTATCTCAAAATGCTCCATGACCTGATTGGCCAGGAGTTTGGATGCAGCCTCTTCAGCAATTTTCTTTGCCGCTTCCTCGCTGTTTGCGTCAACTTCAAGGGTTATTCGTTTTCCGATGCGTACATCATTTACTGAATGTAATCCTAAGTTGTGGAGTCCGCCCATTACTGCTTTTCCTTGTGGATCGAGCAGGTCTTTAAGTGGCATCACGTTAATCGCAACAGTATACATCATTTGATCTGGTTTTTGAAAAGCAAAGATACTAGAATATATGTGATGAAGATGGCTGGTATAGAAAGCCATCCCAGGAAAATGACCAATAATATCGACAATATCATTAGTATATATCGGGCCTTATTTTCAGCAAAGCCAAACGTACTGAACTTGAGATTGATCAATTTAATGTGCGAGACCATCAGACATGGAACTGCTATACAGGTGGTATACAGTACCCATTTATTCAAGAGCAGGTATTGGATATCAAAGGGGTTGTACAACAGCAATATTGGAAATGAAGCTACAAAGAGACCTGCAGCTGGAGTGGGAACTCCCTGAAAATGGTTTCGGTGAGTGGTGTCCAGGTTAAATCTTGCTAATCGCCATGCAGCAGCCATCGGAAATAGCATCGCAGGTAACATCCATACCGTTGCTGTTTCTATTCCACTTGGTTCTCCCGCGAAAGATATCCTGAGTAGTTGAAAAAGTATGATACCGGGTGCAACACCGAAGGAAACCACATCGGCTAGTGAATCAAGTTGCTTACCCATCTCTGAGGTAGCCTTGAAAAGTCTTGCTACAAATCCGTCAAGAAAATCGATCACAGCAGCGAGTCCAATAAATACGGATGCCCACCATATTTTTTCGGGAAGATATATTTTCCATTCAGTCCCCTGAATATTGATAATGCTTTCCCCTGTCTGCAAGGTGAGCACGATGGCGATCGTACCCATACACAAGTTGAGCAGCGTGAAAAGATTTGGGATTTGTTTCATGATCTCCTTCAGGGTTGTTTGTTAC
>JBKCFW010000189.1:0-12722 GCA_046303675.1 bacterium | reverse complement strand
CTGGACGGCAAAGATGCGATCATAGAACTAATTGAACCTGAGGAGGATTTTCCATTCGAAACAATCCTCATATCCGGGGTGAAGGGAGAAGATGATTTAATGAGAGGGGAAGAGACACAAATGGTGGGGATTACAGAACTTGTCGAAACAATCAAACATTCAAGTGAGACCATATGCATATTCCCCGGAACCCATTCTAAACATATTAATATACATAACGGGAGCATCATAGGTTTTAATACTTACATGACAGGAGAGCTCTTCCAACTGCTATCAACACAAAGCGTATTAAAAGAAGCAGTTTCCATCAGCAATAATGGGCTTGAAGAGCATAAAGAATATTTCTATAAAGGCATTGATGATGCAAATGAAAACACGAACCTGTTGAATGAGCTCTTTGGGGTGCGAACAAATGTGCTGATGAAAAAGTTATCGAAGGAAAAGAATTACTTTTATTTAAGTGGCCTCCTAATAGGCTATGAAATGAGCGCACTAAAACATACTAAAGCAGAAGAAATAATTTTATGCAGTGGTAATAGTATGTTCGAATTCTATAAACTGGCAATTGAAAGAGTCGGGATAGCTGCTCCCATAACATTGATCTCACCAGATTTGATGGAAAAGTCGGCAATTGCGGGTCAACTCAAAATATATCAATCACATTACCAGCTAAAATAATAACATTGAATAGCTTGTCTTATAGCCATGAGAAGTTTGAACAAATGCCAGTAGTGGGCATCATCAGAAATTTTACGCGTGAACAGATAATGGGATTGATGCCTTCATATGTAGAGGCTGGATTTACAACGATAGAAGTTACAATGAATACCACAGGGGCAAAGCAGATCATTGAATCCCTGTCAGATCAATACAAAGGAATCGTAAATATTGGAGCAGGAACTGTGTGCGACTTAAAAGACCTCGAACATGCAATCGCAGCAGGTGCTCAATTCATTGTGACCCCAATAATAAATGAAGAAGTCATAAAAGAATGTACCCGACAAGGGATTCCCATTTTCCCGGGAGCTCTTACCCCTACAGAGATCTATAAAGCATGGATCATGGGGGCAGAAATGATTAAAATATTTCCTTCTTCATCCCTGGGCCCCGGATATATCAAAGAACTAAAGGGTCCGTTTGATAAAATACAATTAATGGCAGTAGGGGGTATTTCGATTGACAACTGTGTCGAATATATAAAGGCGGGTGCATCAGGTCTTGGCATGGGGAGTCAGTTATTTGACAAAAAGATGATTGAAGAAAAAAATTGGGAAAGTCTGTCTGTACATTTTAAATCCTTTGCCAAAAAGATAATCTCAGCTCTTTAACAGAAAATGTGTACCAATAACATGTGAGATATCATTGTTCTACAAATCAACACCTAAACAAGATCAAGCAGGCGTAGGCTAATTGAACCTATCAATAAAATGTCAGCTGACATTCATGATTATTCACTATTTTATTGGTAAATTATGATGGCCCGCAAATAACCAAATCAGCGGTAAGGCACCAATAAATAAGAGAATTCAGATGAAACCAGTATTAATGAGGCATGTGGGCGCTATTTCCGAGTCATTCAAGACTTGGAAAAACGCAAACCCTTATGTCCATAATCCATTTCATTATCATCCTGAGATAGAAATAACACATATCATCAACGGAAAGGGTGTCCTTGTTATTGGAGATAAAGCAATCCCGTACAATAAAGACGAACTGATTTTAATTGCTCCAAATATTCCACACGAATGGAGAAGTGAGCGTAATGAAATACCAGATAACCATACACAAAGCATTTCTATTCATTTCGAGAAATATTTTACAGGCAAATTATTTTATGAAATACCTGAGACGATATATATCAAGCAGCTTATAGAACAAGCAGAGGTTTCTATTCGAATAATCGACAAAAAAGTGAAAAATACGATTAAAGAATATATGCGTTTGCTTCTGGATGCAAAAGGGATAGATCGAATTAGTCTACTACTGAAAATACTGAACAGCATATCAACATGCAATACGATTGAAGTTATTTATGGCGGGGGTGCGTTGAAGTCGAGAACAGAAGAACAGAATAGTCGGATCAATAAGGTATTCAGATATGTTATTGACAATTTTAAACATACAATCACGATCGATGATGCAGCCAAAGAAGCCAACCTGACCAACACATCATTCTGCAGATTTTTTAAGCAGCGTACCAGGAAGTCATTTATCCAATATGTAAATGAAGTTCGTGTAGAGTATGCTTGTAAGTTATTGATCGGAGGGGTTGATACGATCAATCAAGTTGCTCACAAGAGCGGGTTTGAGAATATCTCTAACTTTAATACACAGTTCAAAAAGATTGTACACAAAACACCAAGAGAGTTTATTAAATTAACATCAAAGCCCTTGGTGAACAAATAGCTCTCTTTTGAAAAAGTTAATTGTTGTTTAGGGCGTTATCATACGTATATACAAGTCCTCCACCTGCTTTCTAGCCCAAGGAGTTTTTCTAAGAAACTTTAGACTTGATTGGATACTCGGATTGCTGTTAAAGCAATTGATACGGATATGCTGCCCAAGATCTTCCCATCCGAAATGGTTAACCAACTCGGTAACAATGATCTCAAGTGTTTTTCCATGCAGAGGGTCCGTCGAAGTCTTTTGCATAAGTAAAAATCAAACTATACTCAAAAAGGTAAATGGTCGTCCTTTTATATGACCATTAATAAAGTTAAATGTACTAATTTGCTCCCGCGAATAAAAGAAAATTAATCTTATGGTAGAAGCACTTGTTCCCTTAATATCGCTTATCGCATTGGAGGTAATTCTAGGCATTGATAATATCATATTTATCTCTATCCTTTCCGATAAGCTACCTGATCATCAACGAAATAAACTACGCTATTGGGGAATTGGAATTGCGATGATACTCAGACTTATACTGCTTGCATTGATATCCTGGATATTAAAACTCGACAGGCCGTTGTTTACTCTATTTGATGTTGAATTTTCAGGTAAGGGACTAATCCTTATTATCGGAGGATTGTTTCTGATCTACAAAAGCACAAAAGAGATCTACCACAAAACAGAGATCGCCAAACAAGATACCCCTCATGTACCCAAACAAGCTGGCTTTGCACAGCTATTGATGGAAGTGATCGTTCTTGATCTTGTCTTTTCAATTGACTCAATCATCACAGCGGTGGGCATGGTCAATGAATTGTGGGTGATGTACACTGCAGTAGTAGTAACAGTAGTGATTATGCTCATTGCATCAGGACCAATCAGCAGTTTCATCCGAAAGCACCCTTCATTCAAAATACTCGCACTGAGTTTTCTGTTGATGATCGGTGTATCATTGATCGCAGAAGGATTTCACTTTGAAATCCCTAAAGGATATATCTACTTCTCTATGGCCTTTGCATTCCTGGTAGACATTATACAAATGAAAACCGTTAAGCAATCTGTAGAATAGATCTGGTCAGATTATTGAAATCTAAATAGTAAGGGAAGTATAAATACCACAAAGGCTGTCCATATGCCATAAAAAGGCATAAAACCAGAGATCACTCTTTCTACTTGTTGCTCATCACTCTTCGTCATGATCACACGATACAACTTTTTTGCAACCATGAGTAGATTTATGAAAATCAGCATGTTGGCCCCCAGCACAGCAATTCGATTTGGTGTAATGCCATACTCAGCTAAACGAAATATAATAGCAGAGAGTGCTATGCTATTTAGAATGATCGTCAAAACGGCTACTCCAAATAAAAACCAATAACTGTATTGTTGGTAAGTGCTCTTATTTGCTTCCGTTACAGAAAACAAAATGATGGCCATAACCCCGACCAGTAAAATGTTGAACATGATCAAGAAGTCTCTATCATGATATACGCTCTCTTTTGAAAATATCATTGCGCCAAGAAATATCAACAAAGTAAAGAATACAATAGGTGTAAAGATTTTGGCAATAGTCGGAGAAATATTATTTACCAATTGCGGGTTTGATCGAACCAGATAAGTAGCAACAACTGGTATCGCGGCCAATCCCCAAATTGCGATATGCTCCATATAAAATTCAATGATGTCAAATCCGATAAGTTGAAACAGTCCGACGGTTATCCCGGTAAACAATCCTCCGGATAAAACAAGAATAGCAGCCATTACCAGCATGTTCCCATTCCATCTGAGGAAGTCTATTTTCTTTTCGCCCCCTCTTAGAACTCCCCCGATAAAAACATACCCTAACACTAACCATAGAAAGATCGGCAAGTGTATACAGGCAAGTATGAATGTGTCATTTTCTTGTGTACCAGGAAAAAAGTTGATATACAAAACAGAAAAAACAACAATAAGAAAAGGTGTTATCCATCTATTCAATTTCAACCCCTGTTTAATTGAGAAATATATCATGAGAGCAGGAAATACCACAAAGGAGATATTTTTCTGAAAGAAATAATCTGGAATTATGCCAAAAAAATTGGGGATGTTTGCGATAACGCCGGCTATCAATGAGCATATTACCACAAGAATGATATCAGATCGTTGAGTTATTGAAAAGTTCTCACCGGCATAGTTCAATCTTTCATCCCAAAATTGCGCAGCAGCAGTTTCTTTTATATCAGTATAGACTGCATTGAATGCTTTATGAAATAAACTTTTATTTTTTCGATATAGCATTTCCAATGATCTGCCACTTTTAATTTCGCTTACAATTTCATTTTTAAGTCTGTCTAAATTCATATGTACTACTTTTCGATTTTAATCCTTATTACTCAGCGTTGATCGCTGTTTATATAGCCTTATCAAACTGTCTTTTTTATGAATCGTTCTAACGCATCCAGGTGATCACTGAACGCTTTTTTTCCCGACTTTGTTGCGTGATAAGTGGTGTTAGGCTTTTTGCCAATGAATTGTTTGGTGACTTTAATATATGCGAGTTTTTCGAGCGCGGAGAGGTGGCTTGCTAAATTTCCATCAGTTATTTGAAGCTGTTCTTTGAGACTGACAAAGTCAACACCATCATTCACCATGAGTACAGACATGATACCCAGTCTCACTCTGCTCTCAAATGCTTTATTGAAATCTCCTATCAATTCTTTCACTTCTCGTATTTAAAATAGACCCTGAGTCCGAAAACGATATTAAGCACACCAAATCCCAAAGCCCAGAATAATAACCCGTACACCACAAAGAATGATGCTACGAGTCCGATCAATAATTCTAATATTGCCAACAGACGGATATCCTCCATTGAATATTTGCTAGCATTGAGAAGTGATATTCCGTAGAAAATAATCGTTGACGGGAGAATGAGTGCAATTTGTCCATGATACAATAAGACTGCAATGTATATTCCCCCTATAGCCAATGGGATGGCCATATTGATCAAAAAACGCTTTGCAGTCTCATTCCAAACAACCAACCCCTGTCGTTTTGCATTCAGTATCGCCATCAGGAATACGATTACAATCGATAATAAAAAGACACACCCAAAAACCATAAAGTATGCCACAATGCTAGGCCAATCCAGCAGCCCATCGACAGTGCTTATACCAGTATAATAAGGAGTATTTGCAGAATTCAGATCGAACAACCAATAGATGATTGTGACTGCAAGAAGTGAAAGCAATCCGACAAAAGCACCAGATAATCCGCTAAGTGACAGGAAGCGGGTCGACCGCTCCATGATATTTCGGATGTCTTTTATCGCATCCAGCTGTTCCTGTTGATTCGTCATAACTACTATTTTAAAAGTACTTTGTATTTCAAAGTTAATATCAATTTTTAAACTTGCCAAAAAAATCAACTCTATATGTCGATTGGATACAAAGAAGCCCTCAGTTAATACTGAGGGCTTCTTCTATTTGAAGCTTTTAATTAAAATCTATACATAAGATGTGCTTCAAGTGTACCGCCTACGTTCAGGTAGTTTTTTGTGTAAACCTTTCCAGTATTGTATGTAAAATTGACGGATAATTTGTCCTTGAATGGGATCCCTACACCCAGCGCCATTTCCTTGTTGCTGTGATAGATAGCCAGGAAGTTGATCAGATTTTTGTATTTCAACATAGCGCCTGCATCCAGCACATCTTCAACACCCTGCATCAACCTATATCCCAACATCGGTTGTAAGAAAACCTCACCTTGCTCGTCTTTTGACAATTTGATTTTCTTTGATACCATCGCATTGGCAATAATGTAATCAATCGCATTGTATGACTTGAACTCCTGTACAGTTCCTAAACTTGGCAAGGCTGCCATGATCTCCCAACCCTTCTTGGTCTCTACCAACATCCCTATCGTACCATCTATCTTCACCCTGTTCTGATTGAATGCCGCAAGTGTTGGATCATTCATCTCACCCCTCAACAAATTACCGTTGTTCGTATTCACCCTGGTCATCATCATGCCCACACCAACACCCAGTCGCACGCGCGTCTCTCCCTTAGAGAGATCCAGTGCATAACTAAGCGCCATACGGCTTCGGTTCAACAAACCTGCTCTCTCATTTTGGAACTGCATTCCCACGCCGGAACGATCGTTCAGTCCGCCCTGTATAGATGCCAAGGTGTTCACCGGACTCCCTGCAAAAGTATTGGGTGTCATGTTCCGATATACTGCATCAAACCGTAAACCCTTCTCCATGCCTGTGGCGGAAACATTTTGAAAAAGTCGGTTGCCAAAATATTGACTCGGACTCGGATTGATCTGTGCATTCGCAACCATGTTCATCATCATAAAAAATCCTATGGTCACAATAGCTATTTTTCTTTGCACGTGCAGTTGTATCATGTTAGGCAGTTGTTTCATTGCTAAATAATATTGGTGTTAAGAGCAGTGGCCTTTTTATTAGAGGCCACTACTGTTGTTAGTTGACTATCGTGATGAATCCTTTGTGAATAACCTTTGGATTGGCCGGGAACCTGAGCATGTAATAGTACGTGCCCGTGGCCAGTGGTCTTCCGTTTACCTTACCATCCCAACGCTGGTTGTAGTTGGCAGCTTTGAACAAGATCTTTCCATCTCTATTATAAACAGTCACTTCATTATCAGGATACTCTTCTAGATTCTTGATGGTCCAGAAGTCATTGATGCCATCACCATTTGGTGTGATCACATTCGGCGCCTCCACCAGGTAGTCATCTTTCACCTCAATAGTGATCTGCAAAGTCGTAACACTACCCAACGTATTGGTTATCGTTACTGTATACGTGGTTGTTCTCTTTGGACGAGCAATCGGGTTCAGGATGTTTGGATTGGATAATCCTGTAGCGGGGCTCCACTGTACACTTGCAATACCATTGCCTGTAACCTGCAGCTGACTCTGCGTACCAAGGCTGATCACAGGACTACTCGTGGTCACGCTGTAGTACTGACTTGAGCTCTGGCCTACAACAACTGGCTTCGGACTGATCGTGATCGTAAACATCTTCTCAAAACTCATGCCTTCCTGATCAGTTGTACGCAACCTGATGCTGTAAGAAGAACCTTGCCTGTAGTTAAATACACGACCCGCCAACAGCTTGTCGCCATTGATGCTGAACAAACCATTATCCGTATCTCCGTCACCGCTTGCAAATGTATATGTATGTGTATCGCCAGCATCCGGATCGGTGCTAGTGAGGCTTCCTATGATCTCTCCCACCTGGTTCCCTTCATACAAGTTTGCCTTGCTCAACGTGATATTTGTAGCCGGTACATTGTATATGATCGTAACCTTAGCCGTTGTACTTCCCCCACTGTTGGTGGCTGTCACCGTGTACTCTACACTACCACTTCCACCACCATTTATTGATGTGCGTGTTCCACTGATCTTACCCGTTGCAGTATCAAATACAAGTCCAGGTTGCAAAGCAGGAGCAATTGCATAGCTCACCACCTTACCGCCACCAGATGATGGTAGCATGTCAACAATCGTTTTGTTCAACGCAGACACCTGTGATGATGGTGTATACGCCAATGATGTTGGTGGGAAATCAACAATCATCCCTTTGTCTGTTGAGTCCTTCACCGGCTTCACATAATTATCCTTGTCTGTACCACCAAGAGAATATACCACCACGATCTTTTTGTTCTCACCCAGATCCGGTGTGTCATATTCGGCAACTGCTGCTACAGTCACTTGGTCACCACTCTCCACGCCCGATAGACTACCGGCTTGAACTGTAGCGGTCGTGTTGCCATCAATGGTTTTCTTCAAGGTGATGCTAGGTGCACTGATCGTGAGCTGTTTCGCTGTGATCACACCATCGTTGACAAGCGTATCTACAGGCTTCTTATAGTTTATTGCATCTGCACCATTGATGCTGTATACTGTGGTGATCTTCTTACCAGTACCTACGATTTTGGTTTCATATTTAGCAATCGCACTCACTTTCACGTCATCTGATCCTACCACGCCAACTAATGTGCCTGCAGTTACTGCAGCCGTCGTATCTCCATCATATTCCTTCGACTTGGTCAGCGTTGGAGCTGAGATCGTCAGCTGCTTGGTAGTGATCTCTCCATCGTTAACAAGAGTGTCTGTAGGCTTCTTATAGTTTACTGTATCGGCACCACTGATGCTGTATACTGTAGTGATCTTCTTGCCAGTACCTGCAGTCTTGGTATCATACTTTGCAATCGCACTCACCTTCACGTCATCTGATCCTACCACGCCAACTAATGTGCCTGCAGTTACTGCAGCCGTCGTATCACCATCATACACTTTGGTCTTCGTGAGTGTTGGAGCAGCAATGGTCAGCTGCTTAGCAGTGATCACGCCATCGTTGACAAGCGTATCAACTGGTTTACTATAGTTTGCTGCATTAGCACCACCGAGGGTGTATACTATAGTAATTTTCTTGGCGGTTCCTACCGTTTTTGTTTCATATTTTGCAATCGCACTTACGGTAACTGTCTCGCCATCTAATACCCCACTCAAACTACCTGCAGTCACAGCAGCGGTTGTATCTCCATTATACACTTTTGTTTTTGTCAGGGTTGGCGCAGAAACAATTAGTTGTATGGCAGTGATCTCACCGTTAGTCACTGTATCATTTAATGGAGCCCTGTACTTCTCAGCATCAGCTCCCTTAAGGGTGTAGACTGTAACGATGCGTTTATTCTTAGATACCGAAGATGATTCATAAGTTGCTTCAGCATCAACTTGTACGTCTTCACCATCTAGATAGCCAGACAGAGTACCAGGAGTAACTGTTGCAGATACTGTGCCGTCATATGTTTTACTAAGAACGACCAACGTACCTGTAATGGTCAATCGATCTGGTGGATCTACCTGGATACTTAGTTTTGTAACCACACTTTCTGTGCTATCCCAACCTGAAACATAAAAGTCGGTCAGTTCAATTTCTTCTTCTGGCTTACCGGAAATTGTTCCTGTTGCCGTATCAAAGGCCAGTCCTCTTGGCAAAGCAGGAGATATCGTAAATGTTCCATTTACCCCACCACTGAAAGTGCCGCCGGTGACCACTGGCACGAGTGGAGTAATGGTCTTTGGCACCTGATATACTTGAGGTGTGGCATACGTTATCTTCTTGTTATTGGCAACAACTTCAATATTGATAATGGTGCTGTCTTCTCCATACATGTTTGCATAATAAACCTTGTAGGTTGTGTCTGCCTTTGCAAACGTTGGGGCACCTGAGATTGTACCAGTGGCGCGATCAAAGCTCAACCCGGCTGGAAGTGAATCTGCCAACACATATCCCCCCAATCCTATTGAGCTGATCTTATTGCCTGAAGCAGCAGAATGAGAGACATAGATCACTGATGCGTTTTGATCAAGGATTATTCCGTAAGGCCCATCAAATTTGGCATTCTCTATTTTCCCTTCGTTTGAACCAGCAATGCCAGTGCCTGCATAGGTGCTTACACTCCCTGCAGTATCAATTTTTCGGATTTTATTATTGCCCAGATCAGCAACATACAAGTTGCCGAGTCCGTCTCCGGTTATTGATGCAGGTGAACTGAATTCTGCGTTTACGCCTGAACCATCTGCAGATCCTGCCGCGCCCGAACCTGCAAGCGTAGTGATGGTTTCATCTAACAAATTAATTTTTCTGACCCTGTGTGATTTGGCTTCAGTGACATACAAATTGTTACTTTCATCCAAATACAAACCAGTTGGTTCATTGAATTCAGCATTCAATAGTGTATCACTGTCTCGGTTTCCGGCAGTGCCTGAACCAGCGAAGGTGACAACATCATTAGCATTGGCAAATAGGTTGATTCTTCTAATAATATGATTTGCCCTATCTGCCACGTACAGGTATTGTCCTGCCCTGTCAATCGCCAATCCTTCTGGCTGGTTAAACGTAGCTGCAACACCTACGCCATCACTATCGCCACTATTTGATGAGCTGCCAATTTTATCTGCTCCGGCAATTCTGTATACGTTGCCATCTAAAGAGATCTTTCTTATCTGATTGTTTCCTTTATCAGAAATATAAATATTGTTCTGATTGTCGGTTACAATACCTGTTGGCTGATTAAATTGTGCGTTGGCATAAATTATTCCTGATTCATCTTCATTATTAACACCAGCTGTAGATCCAGCCAACAATTTAACAGAGTCTCCAACAGTGAAATAGCGTATCTGATGGTTGAATGCATCCGCGACAAACACCTGACCTATAGAATTGATTGCAATACCAAATGGTCTGCTTAGGGTAGATTCGAGGGCGGCCCCGTTTTGATCACCGGACACACCAGTACCTGCAACGGTTGTTACATATTTATATGGTTGTTCCGGCACATCTCCTGAAATAACATTTGGCTTCAACGATGATTCACTGTTTTGTTTAAGTTTAACAGGGGTATCATAATTAACAACCGGTTTATTGCTGCTGGTAAGGGTAGTCAACAAAAGCTGTTCTGAGTAAATTGTATCAGTGCCAGTAGTTGCAAAGGCTCGGTATGTGTACAGTGCATTTTCACTCAGTTCGCTCAGATCAGCCGTGAAAACCCCATCGCCTGAACCGGAGTCAACCCTGCTGACATTTTCTGAACTTAATAGGATTTCAGTAGGGCCGTCAGTAAATGCATACAGGAAACCACGCTTAGTGATTGAAGCACCGCCGCCAACGATTGTAGCGCCTACCCTTGCCGCATTAGGTTCAATATTTGTTGAAAGTAAATTAATAATTACTGGGCTCTCTATCTCTAGCGTATCGCCAATGTTTACATTGATTGTTTGTTGGTAACTAAGCGTTTGATCAAATAAATTAAGTGCTTCTACCACAACTTCGTAAGAGTTATCTGCGCCGGAATCTGATGGGTTTTCAAAATCTGGCGGAAGAATAAATTGCAACTTTCCTGATGAAGGTAAAATGCGGAACCGCTCAGCATCCATTCCGCCACCGATTGAGTATTGATATTTGATACTTAAATCCTTAGGGTCAGATGCAAAAATGGTAGTTACGTCCTTTTCATTTTCTTTCATGCTGATGGTTACATTATCGGAAATTTCCGGCTTTTTTATTCCGGCTGCTTCGTCATTACCATCAATCAATTGAATTACCAATACAGTATCAAAGGTGTTTTCGGCATTGTCAGTCGCCCTTATCCTAACTCGATATTCACTCCTGCCCTCAAAATCAGCCACTGATTTCAAAATCAAACTGTCAGATGCAATGGCAAACAGGGCATTGTCTGCATCCCCTTCGCCTGCAGTCAGCGTATAGGTATGAATATCCCTGGAATAGTCGACTGCGCTGATCTTTGCAATGACCGTGTTTGCAGTATCCGTATCTGTATTAGGGGAATAAGTTAGTGTAAGCCCCGATGGTGCATCATTACCTGTACCTGCATTAATGATTTCGGTTATCACACCAAACGCATCAACAGTAATGTATGCAGACTCAGCAATTTTTTCTCCGGCACTGTCTAATGTCGATACATCAATGCTATGTTTACCTGGAGTAGTATTTTGTGGCAACGTAATGAGCTGGGAGAAATCTCCAAGAGAATCACAGATGCCGCTAGCTAGTTCAATGGGACTAGAATGCATAAAAATTCTAAAGAAACCAAAGCGTTTCAATTTCTTTCCCTTTACTACAGCCGTTTGAGGCTTATTTTTTAAATTAGACTTTATGCCAAAATTCAAATTCAACTTCAAGAATTTTTCTCTCTGAGTTAGACTTTCTTTCACATCAATATAATTGACATTGGCCACAGATCCTCCAGTTGCTTTTCCTGCATCTATAAAGTTTATTTTGATTTCATGTGAACCCGGCGTTAACGGTATGGTATCTGCAATTGCATTTGCGTATGTTCCCCAAGTTCCAGTTCCAAATAAGCGAAGTGAATCTGCATATTTGGTTCCATCAACCTCTATAGAAACCATTCCGGGTAATGAATCGGCAGATGCTCCACGTGAATAGCGAATTGTAAATTGATAATCCTTGATTTTTGTTGCATTGACATTGACCGTGTATTTTAACCACTCGTTCTTTGCTGTATATGCAACCTGGAAGTTTTTGCCATCTGCCCTGGTCACACTATCTCCTGTTTGTTCAATATCTACTGCAGTTGCCCTGAACTGTTCAACATTGGAAAGATTGCCAGGATCCCATCGTCTTGTACTATACATACCGGCATTTTCAATCGCTGTAGGATCACTTGGATAAGCCACTTCATGGAAAGAAGTACCATCATCTCCTTTATCAAAGTTTTCAGCTTCTATGCGACCAGGCAACTGAATGGCAGTCGAAGAAAAAGTCCCGGCCGTT
>JBKCFW010000188.1:0-7794 GCA_046303675.1 bacterium | reverse complement strand
GTCCCATGGCCGTTAGCACATGAGATGGTTTACCGGTAACAGAAGAACATGCAGCTCCGGAAGAAACACAAAGCGCTTCATTGAGCTTTGATAAAAGCGCCTGCCCTTCAATGCATTTAAAGGAGACGGAAGAAACTCCCGGCAACCGTTGCTTTCCATATCCATTGATCAATATATCTCCCAGCTCCATCAGTTTATGTTCGAATGCTGTAAGGATAGTTGCCATACGGCGATGGTATTGATCCATCTCTTCAAGTGCAAGATCCAGTGCGTAAGATATGCCCACGATACCGGGAACATTCAATGTACCCCCACGCATTCCAAATTCCTGTCCACCTCCATGTAACAAAGGGACAGGTTTAAAGGTTTTGCATTTTTTGTTAATATACAACCCTCCGATACCCTTCGGACCATAGAACTTGTGTCCGGAAAATGCCATCAGGTCGATATGCACTTGTTGAAGATCGAGATGCAATTTGCCGACCGACTGTGTAGCATCGCAGAAAAACAGCACTCCAGCTGCTGCACAGATTTCCCCGATTCGTTGGATATCATGGATCAACCCTGTTTCATTGTTTGCATGCATGATGGCTACCATGGCAGTATTCTGTTGAATACTGGCCTTGAGCAGTTCATGATCAATACTACCTTGATGGTCAACCGGAAGAACAGTTACAGCGCAGCCCATTTTCTCAAGGTCTCTACATACTTCCAGGACAGCACTGTGTTCCGTACCACAAGTGATAAGGTGTGGTTGCGTGGCCGAGGTTGGAGAAAAAACACTTTTTATGGCCATGTTGATGGACTCAGTTGCGCCGGAAGTAAAGATGATCTCTTCCTTCGAAACATTCAGATGACCAGCAATGCTTGCTCTTGAACGATCAACCGCAACTGCTGCCTCTCTGCCCGCAGCATGCGTCACCGCTGAAGGATTGCCATAGTGGGTTGTCATGTATGGCCACATGACCTCGGCAACCCTTGGGTCGCAGGGTGTTGTAGAAAGATGATCAAGATATATCCGATTCTCCACGTATTGATAAATGAATTGTAAATTTATGGCTTCCTTGCAAGAAATAGTTTTTCCTCCACACATAACCCAGATCATGAATAAGATAGAACATATTGGCATAGCAGTTCGTTCTCTAACCCAAGCTATTCCGTTGTTTGAAAAATTATTAGATACTCCGTGTTACAAAACAGAAACTGTTGCATCTGAAAAAGTGAATACTGCTTTTTTTAAGACCCGCGAAAGTAAAATTGAGCTATTGGAAAGTATTGAGCCGGATGGAGTGATATCAAAATTTATTGAAAAAAAGGGAGAAGGAATGCATCATATTGCCTTTGAAGTAGATGACCTTCAAGCTGAGATCATAAGACTTAAAGCAGAAGGATTTACATTCATCAATGATATTCCCAAAGAGGGGGCAGATGACAAATTGATTTGCTTTCTTCATCCCAAAAGTACAGGAGGTGTGCTGATCGAACTGTGTCAGCAAAGATGACCTGCTTGTTGGTCAGGAGGTAACATTGAGTTTTTCTGCAGCGAGCTGTGCTGCAACCTGACTCGCATCTTTCTTGTTAAAAGCCTTTCCTTCGGCAACAATTTCTCCGTCAACAACCGCAGCTACGGTAAATAAGCGCCTGCCGTTTTCTATTTTTTCTTCCAGGGTTTCAAACTCAAGCAAACGACCATTGCGATTTGCCCAACTGTATAGTTTATTTTTTTTATTGATCTCTGCCAGCTCGAGATCTTCCATGAACATATGAGGGAGGATCATTTTTTTTAATACCCATTCTTTGGTCCTGAGATACCCCTTATCGATATAGACTGCTCCGATCAGAGCCTCCAGTGCATTTCCAAAAATCTGACTTGTTCGAAGAGATGCATCACTCCTGTTGAATGAAGTGATTTTTTTCAGTCCCATTTTAATGGCAATATCATTGAGTATTTGCCTGTTGACCATTTTACTTCTCATTTCAGTAAGAAAACCCTCTCCCTTATACGGATACTTCATGAACAGGAAGTCTGCAATGATGCTTCCCAATATTGCATCACCAAGGTACTCTAGCCTTTCATTGTTGTCTGTAGCCTTTTCTTTGACGGAACGGTGAGAGAGTGCGGCAACATAAAGACTAATTCTATCAGGCGCAAACCCAAGTACGTTGCGCAGCTGATCAAGAAATACTTTCTTTTCTCTGCTACTGAAAATGTATGTTAATCTGTAGAACAACCAGCAATGTTTATCTAATGGAGAAGTCTGGATGAAAACCCTGTTCCAGACACTATGCCGTTAAAGATACTTCTTTACAATGAGAGAAGCATTGTGTCCACCAAAACCAAAAGTGTTGCTAAGTGCGGCATTCACGGTTCTTTTCTTTGGTTTCCAAAAGGTGAAGTCAAGTTTCGGATCCAGCTCATCGTCATCGGTGAAATGATTGATCGTTGGTGGGACGATGTCGTGCATTACAGCATATGTACAGGCAATGGCCTCAATGACTCCTGCCGCACCGAGCAGATGCCCTGTCATTGACTTCGTTGAACTGATATTAAGGTTGTATGCATGCTCGCCGAAAACACCCAGAATGGCTTTGGTTTCAGCAATATCACCGAGGGGTGTTGAGGTTCCATGGACGTTGATATAATCTATATCCTCAGGCTTCATATGGGCTTCCTCAAGCGAGGCACGCATAACATTCAACGCGCCAAGTCCCTCCGGATGAGGCGCCGTGATGTGGTAAGCATCTGCAGTTGCTCCGCCACCTGCAATTTCAGCGTAGATGGTTGCACCCCTGCGTTTTGCATGTTCAAGCTCTTCGAGAATAAGAGTGCCGCTGCCTTCACCCATTACAAACCCATCGCGCCCTTTATCAAAAGGCCTGGAGGCTGTTTTGGGGTCATCGTTTCGCTCACTCAGTGCCTTCATCGCATTAAAACCTGCAACGCCAGCGTCACAGATCACGGCTTCGCTTCCACCGGCAACCATTACGTCGGCCTTTCCGAGTCTTATGTAATGAGATGCTTCAATAAGAGCGTGGGTTGAAGATGCACAAGCACTGACTACAGCAAAATTTGGACCGCGAAATCCATGTCGCATAGATATATGACCTGCCGCGATGTCGAGGATCATCTTGGGAATAAAGAAAGGATTGAAACGAGGTGTTCCATCTCCTTTTGCATAACTCATGACTTCTTCCTGGAAAGTAAGCAACCCTCCGATTCCGCTGGAAAAAATAACACCAACTCTGTCAGGATTGACATTTTCTTTGGTGATGCCTGCGTGTTGGATTGCTTCATCGCTTGAGACAAGCGCAAGCTGTGCAAAACGATCGATTTTTCTGGCTTCTTTCTTATCAAGATAATCAACAGGATCAAACCCTTTTACTTCGCAGGCAAACCTGGTCTTGAATTTTGAGGAATCAAAGAGCGTAATGTTGTCAGCACCTGAAGTACCCGCCAACAGTCCATCCCAATATGCCGGAGCAGTATTGCCAATGGGGGTGATAGCACCGATACCGGTGATGACTACTCTTTTCAATTCCATATGTAACGTGTATAATGAAGGGTAGGCCCTTGATTATTTTGCGTGCTCTTCCAGGTAAGTGATTGCCTGACCAACAGTGGTGATGGTTTCAGCTTGCTCATCAGGAATAGAGATATTGAATTCTTTTTCGAATTCCATGATCAGTTCAACAGTGTCCAGAGAATCTGCACCGAGATCGTTTGTAAAAGAAGCCTCAGCAGTAACTTCGCCCTCTTCAACACCGAGTTTGTCAACAATAATTTTCTTTACTCTTGTTGCAATGTCTGACATGATTTTATTTTTTGGTTTATTGTGTGCAAAATTAAACTTTTTAGAGTAAAAACCACTTTTCAGGGCAATTTCTGTGTAATTATTTTCCCCATTTCGCACACGATAAAATATTGATAATCAATCTTCAAGGCATAGGTTAGTAAAAAAAGTCGATTAGGGGCCGTTTTTTGAACAAAAAATGTACTGCCGGGTTAGAGGTTTACACTAATTAATTTAATTTAAGGAATGCCTATCAAAGTTATTGAATACGGATCAGCCAATTATAATGAAATGGTTGCGTTAAGGACAGAGATCCTTCGAAAACCACTGGGCCTTGTATTCAGTAATGAGGAATTGGAAAAAGAAAAGAAAGATCTGCTGATTGGAGCATTTGAGGATGACCGGTTAATGGCTTGTTGCATTCTGACCCCTTTATCAAAGACGAGTTATAAATTACGGCAAATGGCAGTAAGCCAAAAAATGCAAAGGCTTGGGATCGGTGGCCTGATGTTACAATTTGCTGAAAACCTGGCCCGTGATGCACGATACAATACGATGATCATCAATGCACGAACAAGTGCAATAGGATTCTATGAAAAGATGGGGTATGCTATCCACGGAGGCGAGTTCATTGAGGTTGGTATACCACACGTTGAAATGCGAAAAAAATTACTCTAGGGCTTCCCGATACGCTCCCTGAATATCTTTCTTGCCTCATCCAACATTTCTTCTTCAGAAAATGCATCCTTAGGAATGAGAAAAAAAGTTTTGCTGTCAAAATACAAATGAAAAAAACCGGGCGTTTCATAGTAAGATGAAAATTCTCGCCAAGCCCAGGTCTTTTGTGCATTCAAGGTAGTGATTGAAAAATGGTTCTCATCGATCGATACTGTAAACTGATCCTTGAATGTTTTGCTCTTTCTGTAGATCAATGCCGGCAGCCAAATCCAAAATGCGCCCATCATTGCGATCCACAATACAGAACTCATCAGAAAAGGAAGGGGGGAGATCAACTTGAATCCATACAAGATCGCTGCCACAAGAGCAAACACGTTCACCAGGATCATCATCAACTTGATCTCCCGCCTAGAAATGAAATGGTACCGCAGAGCCTGCAGTACCTTTCCTTTGTTATAAGTAACTTCCAGTTTCACTTGATCGATTAACTACAGCCCATGCTGTTTCCACAGTTGAGGCATTTGTAACAGGTTCCGCTTCTCACGGTGATGTGTCCGCATGTGTTACAGGCAGGTGCATCACTTTGCATGCTTTTCATGAAATCTTGCGTTCCGTTTTCTGCACGAACTGCTTGTGGCGCCTTTTGTGCTTTTGGAGCAGGTGAAGGTGTTGATGCACTGGGTGCAACTACACGGACATCAGAAAGTTCTGGTTTTGAATCACTTTCAAATCTTGGAGCCTCGGGCTCATCCCAATCATCCTTTCCTGTATTCATCACCTCTGGTTTGTCCAATACATGAACCAGGTCAGTTCTTCCGAGATACTCATACGCAAGACAACGGAACACGAAATCTACGATTGATGTGGTTGACTTGATATTTGGATGATCTACCATGCCTGAAGGCTCAAACTTGGTGAAGACGAATTTCTCTACAAACTCTTCGAGTGGAACACCATATTGGAGGCCGACTGAAACTGCGATGGCAAAGCTGTTCATCAAGCTGCGCAAGGTTGAACCTTCTTTCGCAAGATCAATAAAGATCTCTCCCAACGTGTGGTCACTGTACTCGCCGGTGCGGAGGAAGATGGCTTGTCCGTTGATCTTGGCTTTCTGTGTAAACCCTCTTCTCTTGGCAGGAAGTGTCTTACGCTCAACGATCCTGGACAATTGACGTTTCAATTTTGTATCAGGTGAAGCCTGCATCCTTTTCTGCAACTCGTTCAATAATTCATCTACAGTAAGCTTGCTTACATCAAGGAATGGACTATCAGCGGAGGCTGCCTCTTCTGCTTTTTCTTCATCAGTTACTTTGCTGTCGCTCTTGTTGCTCAAAGGCTGACTGAGTTTTGATCCATCACGATACAATGCACAAGCCTTCAAACCAAGTTCCCAGCTGAGCATATAAGAATCTGCGATCTCAGGAACTGTTGCTTCATTCGGCAGGTTGATGGTTTTTGAAATGGCCCCACTGATGAACGGCTGTGTTGCACCCATCATGCGGATATGTCCGTGAGCATGAATATATCTTTCGCCCTTCTTGCCGCACTTATTAGCACAATCAAATACAGCATAATGCTCAGGCTTAAGGTGTGGAGCACCTTCGATCGTCATTGTACCGCACACATAATCATTCGCTGCATCGATCTCTGATCCTTTGAATCCAAGTGCCTGAAGCATATTCCATTCAAAATTGAAATACTGCTCCGGCTTGAATCCAAGACGCTGCAAGCATTCTTCACCCAGTGTGTATACGTTGAATACAAATCCGATTTCAAAAGCTGAACTTACAGCATCATCAAGTTTTTTGATCTCGCTGGCAATGAACCCTTTCTCACTAAGCACTTCGTGGTTGATGAAAGGCGCACCAGCAAAGGTTCCTGCACCAACAGCGTATTTGATGATCGCCTCTTGCTCTGCTTCAGAATACTTAAGGTTGGCCAATGCCTGAGGAACTGACTGGTTGATGATCTTGAAGTAACCACCACCAGATAGTTTCTTGAACTTAACCAGCGCGAAGTCTGGCTCAACACCTGTTGTATCGCAATCCATCACCAATCCAATAGTTCCGGTTGGTGCAATAACAGTTGATTGCGCATTGCGATAACCATATTTCTCACCCAGTCCCACTGCATCATCCCATGCTTTGCATGCAGCCTTGAGCAGGTAATCCGGACAATCTTTTGCTTTAATACCTTGTGGCTTAATGCTCAACCCTACGTATGCCTCTTCTGCATCATAAGCAGCCGCACGGTGATTTCTCATCACACGGAGCATGTGCTCACTATTGTCTTTATAACGCGGGAATGGTCCGAGTATCTTAGCGATCTCAGCAGAAGTCTTGTAAGATATACCGGTCATGATCGCAGTGATCGCACCTGCTATACCTCTTGCTTCATCACTGTCGTAAGGAATACCACTCACCATCAGCATGCTACCGAGGTTAGCATAACCCAGTCCGAGTGTGCGGTAATCATAGCTCAATTGAGCTACTTCTTTACTTGGGAACTGTGCCATCAATACAGAGATCTCAAGCACGGTTGTCCATAGTCTTACAGAATATTCAAATCCTTTTACATCAAAAGTATTGTCAGACTCATTAAAGAATTTCCTCAGGTTTGCAGAAGCCAGGTTACATGCTGTATTGTCGAGGAACATGTACTCACTGCATGGGTTTGAAGCCCTGATCCTGCCACCTTCCGGACAAGTATGCCATTCGTTGATGGTGGTATCATATTGTGTTCCCGGGTCTGCACAACGCCATGCAGCGTAAGCAATTTTATCCCACAACGCCTTGGCAGGAACTTTCTTCATGACACGTCCGTCCATTCTGCCTGTAAGTTCCCAATCTTCTCCTGCAGCAAGCTTTTCAAAGAATGCATTGGGTATCCTTACCGAGTTGTTTGTGTTTTGACCACTTACGGTTCTGTACGCTTCTCCTTCATAATCGCTGGAATATCCCGCTGCGATCAAAGCTGCCACCTTCTTTTCTTCCTCTACTTTCCAATCTATGAACTGCTCGATCTCAGGATGATCAAGATCTAGACAAACCATTTTCGCTGCACGGCGAGTTGTACCACCGCTCTTGATGGCACCCGCTGCACGGTCGCCTATCTTCAAGAAACTCATCAATCCTGATGAAGTTCCGCCACCACTTAATTTTTCACCTTCCCCGCGCATGTTGGAGAAATTCGTTCCAACACCGGATCCATATTTAAAGATCCTTGCTTCACGAACCCAGAGGTCCATGATACCACCCTCATTTACGAGATCATCATCCACACTAAGAATGAAACAAGCGTGCGGCTGTGGACGCTCATACGCAGA
>JBKCFW010000187.1:0-8244 GCA_046303675.1 bacterium | reverse complement strand
CCCCATATAAAATATTGTTCACAACAATCGGATTGCATTGCATCGGTCCAAATCTCGTGCTATCACCTCCTTCAGATCGATACACCCATGCTACTTCAAGTTGATCTACATTGGAGGTGTCTATTTGTGAAAGTGAAGAATAGCGAATATTTTCCTTGCTTCCTCCTGTTACGTTCCATTCGCTTCGATCTTTTTTATTTGAGCACGAGCTTATTATCATCATGAACACCAGACACGAAAAAAATATGAATGATGGATATAAGCCACGCTGAGAAAGAGTTTCCTTGTGATCTGCCATGTGGGTGATGTTGTATAATTTATTTTCCGGGAAGATGCTTCTTTCTGTATTCCCCGGGAGTACAGCCATGGAGTTGTTTGAATTGGCGCGCTACGTTGTTTGTGAAATTGAGTCCTGATTCATAAGCGATTTCTGAGATTCGCTTATCTGTTTTCAGAAGCCTCTCCGAGAATTTTTGCATCCTCAATTTGCTGATATACTTGTAGATACTTGTTCCTGTGACCTGAAGGAATTTTTTCTCTAAGGATCTTCTAGGTATGGCAACCTGTGCTAACACATCAGAAACGTTGATATCATTATCCAGGTTGTTATGTATGAATGTTAGTGCTTTGGAAATATTTACATCGTTTACAGCAGCAATATCTGTTGATTGCCTCGTTACAATAAAGGTAGGCAGTACGAGCACATTGCCAGGTTGCTCAACGGTGCCCAATATCATTGATTCCATGAGTCTTGCTGCTTCATAGCCACCTTTTTCTGTATCCAGATTTATACTTGAAAGCGGCGGGTCTGAAAGATTGCAGTTAAGCTCATCATTGTCTACCCCAAGAACAATCACATCTTCCGGTATTCGTATATTGGCATGTTTGCAGGCTTCTGTGATCTGTTGTCCTCTGGCATCATCACAGGCCATGATGGCGATAGGTTTTGGCAATTGTTGAAGCCATTTACTCAAAGCGGACGGTTTATAGTGCCACAGGTCAGTTGTTTGCTCATCATCCTCGTGGTTGAAATAATAAACATTGAATGATCTTTCTTTCAGGTAACTCTCAAAACCCATCGAGCGTTCTCTGGACCAAACAATATTTTTAAAGCCATAGAAGGCAAAATGTTTGAAACCTTTATTTACGAAGTATTCTGCACCCATTTGTCCGGTTTGGAAATATCCCCCTGTGATGTTGGGAAAATCATCAAAGCGTTCATGAAAATCTTCAGTGATCAAATGAATGCCTGCATCTTTAATTTTTTTGGCATCTCTTTTGTTTTTGATCTGGGCGATAATTCCTTGAGCACCCCATTCTTTGGCGAAGTTTATTATACCATTAACGCCTAGGGTCTCTCTATAGTAGTAGGGCATCTTACAGAAAAGGGCATTGCTGTTTTCTTTGAAATACCGAACAATACCCATCATCAGGTTCTGTCCATATTGCTCTGAGATATCAAACAGTAATATTATCTTGATCATTGATCAGTTGCTGGTTGCAGCTCTCAATTTAAAGCAAGTTCCATAAATAACAAACACACAATATGGTTACTTTTAAAATTTCATGAACTATTTACTGCAATGGTTGCATTTGAATGACGAGGCGCCTTCAAAAAGTGCTAATTTTACTTACATATCTTCAGCTTAACCGTTAATTCAATCTCATGGTCAGACTTTCAGTTATTGTTGGATTTCTTGTCTTATGTTCATGCAGTAAAAGGAGTCAGTCAGTCTCAACTTTCAATGACCCCCTGTTGTTCAATATTTCAGTCAAACAGTTGAACGATGTTGTACTGCAGAATAATTTCCCTCCAATGATCGCTGCCCGCAATTATGCATACGCAAATATTGCAGCATATGAATGTATCGCAGCAGGAGATACGTTGTTGGAGAGCTTAACCGGGCGGATCAGACACATGCCAGCTATGCCTGCTCCCAACCATCCCGATAAGATTGATTATCATCTGGCCTCCATACTTGCTTTGATTAAGGTAGGGAATGCCGTCACTTTTCCTGAAGGCAGTATGATGGATTATTATCAGGCTATCCAGAACAGGGCTGATAGTCTTGGTGTTTCAGCAGAAACGATAAAGGCTTCGATTGCTTTCTCTGATACCATCAGCACCACCATTCTGAAATGGAGTAGGTCGGATAACTATGCTGAAACCAGAAGCTCACCCCGATATGAAGTTACTGATGCAGCAGGTCGTTGGGTTCCAACACCTGAGAGTTATGCACCTGCCCTTGAGCCTTACTGGCGTGAGATCAGACCTTTTGTGCTTGATTCCGCATCACAATGCAGACCAGGTAATCCTCCTCCTTATTCGATGGATAAGAATTCTGTCTACTATCAGTCTCTTATGGAGGTAAAGAGAGCTGTTGATTCTCTTACCATTGAGCAAAAACATATTGCATCATTTTGGGATGATAATCCTTTTAAGATGAACGTAGTTGGGCATGTTATGTTTGCTTCAAAAAAATTCTCACCTGCGGGCCATTGGATGAATATTGTTGGAATTGCCGCAAACAAAGCTGGAGCTGATTTTGCTACCACCGTTTCGGCTTATACCATGACCTCAATCGCTTTGTTCGATGCATTTATCAGTTGTTGGGATGCAAAATATACAAGCAATTATATTCGTCCTGAAACCATCATCAATAAAGAGATAGCTGTTGAGTGGAGACCATTTATTGAAACGCCGCCTTTCCCATCATATACAAGTGGACATTCCACCATTTCATCAGCTGCAGCAGAGGTAATGACCTCCTTCTTTGGAGATAGCATGTCATTCGTTGATACATCCTTACTGGAGTTTGGGATTGCCAACAGGGAGATAAAATCTTTTCGTAAAGCAGCCCAGGAAGCAAGTATTTCTAGGTTGTATGGAGGTATCCATTATCGCTTTGATCTTGACTCGGGGAATGCAGCTGGTGCCAAAGTTGGACAGCTTGTTGTGAAAAGATTACTTAGGAAAAGTTGATTTGTTTATTCGTTGATTTGTATAGGTGCTGACTTTTGCGACCTAAAAAATAAACAAATCAACGAATAAACAAATCAACATTACATCCCCTATCTTATCAAATCAAAACTTATTGCTTCCAACTTTTATATCATAGCTCTGAGATCCCCCTGCCCATGATACATTCAATTTGAGAGGTATGTTGGATTGTATAGTGATCTCTGGTTTCTGCTTGTCATTCGCTCTGGTAGCACATTTTAGTGTGAGCATGCCAGATTCGCCAATGGGATAGCGATCAATGCCATGTTCATCCAGGAGACGAACATCCCAATTGATTGTTTTGGACTGCAGGTTTCCATTTATTCCAAAGATGCATTCAAATAAAATGGATATTGGTACAAGACCGGTCCAACCAACAAAATCAGGCCTGGCAAGAAGTCCAGGTGTTGTGGCCTCCGGAGCATAATACTCCCAGAATGTTCCTGTGTCTTTGTATACCTGCATTACTTGCTGATGATGTTTGATGGCAAGATCAAATGCTTGCTTGTGAAGGTTGTTCCTCCTCAAACCCGCGATCACCATATAATTGGTTGGCGCCCATACGCCTCCTTGCCAATACCTGCCATCGGCTTGATATTTTTCATGGTTGGCTGGCATTGATGGAATTGGGTGCTTGCGAGCGAACGTATTGGTGTCATTAAGGTGAGCTACAAATTTCTTTAACTCATCTGGCTCAAGGATATCAGACCATAAGGCCCAATATGCTCCAATGCTTTTGAATGTTCCCAAACTTCCATCGGCATATCTGTCGTACAGGAAATTAGTTTTAGGATCCCATAATTTTTCCTTGATATATTTTTTCAGGAATGTGGTTTCTTCCTCAATGTCCTCGATCTCCTGCCATCTTTCAACATGAAAGCCGAAATCAACCAATATCTTGGCGATGAACAGCTGTTGCAAACAGGCGTCAAGCCAGGTCATATGTCCATGAGAGTAAATTTGGTTATACTCTTTTTTAACTCGAGGTTGATTATCCATTCCAGCTCCCCATCCGGAAGTCCAGTACGAACCATCCTGCCATGTGCGGTTGAGTTTTAGCCACTGGTAGTAACCGCATAGTACTGGAAATATCTTGTGTATCCTGCTCAGGTCGCCGTATTGTTTGAAATACTCCAGTTCACTCCAAGGAATGATATTAGGACCAGTGCTGGTTGGATCGTAGCGGTGAAAACAATCTTCGCCACTCTCTCCCCAGATCTCTCTGCAGATGAAACCATCGGGATGTTGCTTGGCATAAAAATTATCCAATGTCTGCTGAAATGGGTAGGCTTTGGCACCATACCTGGCAAACATGGTGATAAAAGTGGAATCCCACATGAAAATATTGCCATTGTATGCGGTATCCAGGTAAGAAGCAGTGAATCCGGATGTTGGGGCAGGACTTTTTATATTTCTGAATGCAAATTCCCAAGCCTTCCAATACATATCGATCGCACCTTGATTGCCATTCCAGGTTGGAACAGGCAGTATCTCTTTTGCTTGTTGAAATGTAGGTGCTGGGACTATCGATGGTTTTGCATTACGGAACTCGTTTTCTGTTACAAATATGTTTTTGATATACGTATTCTTGAAGCCAGAGGGTATTTCAGCAGATACGGGCAATGTTTTTTCTGTTGCTGTTTCCTCTTTTGCAATTGCGGCCGCCGGGAGGGTTGCAGAACCGGCAATCATGAAAGAGTTTCTGAGGAATTTACGGCGAGAATCCATGTTGTAGGGTTTTATAGAAAATTAAGATTAATTATCAATACATTATTCACCGGGATAAAGATATTCCTGACCTGTCTCTGAAAAATACCAATTTACGCATAAAAAACCTCAAAAAGCGTATGCTCATTTATTGAACATTCGAATTGGTTATCTTAGATAAAATAGTGTGTATCTGTCATGATTTTATATAAAATTCGGTCTGCAGTCGCGTTGTTGTCATGTTTCTTATTGCTTACTTGTGCAAACAATAAAAAGAACAAAACTTTATTTGAATTGATACCTGCTGAACAATCAGGTATCAGTTTTACAAACGAGATCGTTGAAGATGAGAACCTCAATATTCTGAGTTTTGAATATTTCTATAATGGAGCCGGAGTGGGAATTGGGGATTTCAATAATGACGGACTTCAAGATATTTTCTTTTCCTCTAACATGGGTAAAAGCCGACTGTATCTTAACAGGGGAAATTTTACTTTTTCAGATATCACTGATTCTTCAGGTATCAACACCCTTGGTAAATGGGCAACCGGAGTGTCTGTGGTAGATATCAACCAGGATGGATACTCAGATATTTATCTCTGCTTTGCCGGACCAAATCCACCGAGTAAGAGAGCAAATGCTTTATATATCAACAATGGCAACAATACATTTACTGACAAGGCTGTAGAATATGGGTTGGCTGATGATGGTCATAGTGTGCAGGCTGTATTTTTTGATTATGACAAAGACAATGATCTTGATATGTATCTGCTGACCAATATCGTGGATGAACTTGGTCCAAATGTGATCAGACCAAAACGGGTCAACGGGGAAATGGCAAACACGGATCGTTTATACCGTAACAATGGAGATCAGACGTTCAGCAATGTTTCAAGGGAAGCAGGTATACTCAAAGAAGGTTACGGACTTGGTGTTTCAATATGTGATATCAATGAAGATGGATGGCCCGATATTTTTGTTTCTAATGACTATATCTCCAATGATCTTCTCTACATCAACAACCATGATGGTACCTTTACTGATCAGGCTGCATCTGCATTCAAGCACACGAGTTACTCAGCAATGGGGAACGATGTTGCAGATTTCAATAATGACGGGTATCTGGATATTGTTGAAGTTGATATGCTACCACCTGATAATTTCAGAAAAAAGCTGATGTTTGGCTCTACGAACCATGATCGGTATCGTTCTGAAATTCAGTACGGCTACCAGCCGCAATTCATGCGCAACACCTTGCAATTAAATCGGGGATTAAGTGAAGCCGGTGAAATGCAATTCAGTGACATCGCTATGCTGGCTGGCATTCATGCAACTGATTGGAGCTGGAGTCCTTTGTTTGCCGACTTTGATAATGATGGATGGAAAGACCTGATGATCACCAATGGTTATCCAAGGGACATCACAAATCGTGATTTCATCAATTACCGTGCTCAGGAATTCTCTCAAGGGTTCACAAATGAGAATAGAGGAGAAAAGATACTGTCTGCATTAAAGAAGGTTGATGGAGCGCTACTCAATAACTTTATTTTTCAAAACAACAGAGACCTTACTTTCAAAGATGTTTCAGCCGATTGGGGTTTTACAGACCATTCTTATTCCACTGGTGCTGCCTATGCGGATTTTGATAATGATGGTGACCTTGACCTAGTGATAACCAATACTGGTCTTCCTGCATTTGTTTACAAGAACAACAGTGATACTTTACAAAAAAATAAGTATTTGAAACTGTCATTTAAGGGGCCACCAGGAAACCTAAAAGGCTATGGCGCTAAAGTGTCGGTATATGCAGAGGGTCGACTGAATTATCAGGAAAATTACAACGTGCGTGGTTATCAGTCAACTGTTGAAGAATTGTTACACTTCGGACTAGGGGATGCGGGGATGATTGACTCGATATTAGTAGCCTGGCCTGATGGTAATTTGCAAAAATTTATTGGTGTCAAGACAAATCAACTTGTTCAAATTGATCATTCAAAAAGTACTCCAGCAAAAGGAACTTCTATTCTGCCTAATCAGAATAACATTTTTACAAATATTAAAGCTCCTGAATTCATACACAAAGAAACCCCTTATACTGATTTTAACATACAGCCGCTATTGCCTCATAAGTTTTCCATGGGTGGTCCTGGTATTGCAGTAGGAGATGTAAATGGAGATGGAAAGGACGATTTTTTTGTGGGAGGTGCTTACAATCAGTCAGGTGAAATTTTTTATCAGCAGGCCGGTGGGAGATTCAGTTCTCTTGCAATAGACAAGGGTACTAAGTATGAGGAGGATATGGGAGCATTGTTTTTTGATGCTGATAACGACAAGGATCTAGATCTGTATGTTGTAAGTGGCGGGAATGAATTCGCTGATGGTTCTGAGTATTATCAGGACCGGTTATACATCAATGATGGGAAAGGGGGATTTACAATAAACCGACTGGCATTGCCAAAAAGATCCTCAAGCGGATCCTGTGTTACAGCATGTGATTTTGATGCTGATGGCGATCTCGATCTATTTGTGGGTGGCAGGAGTAGACCTCAACACTATCCTGAAGGAGCCTATAGTCAATTGTTGCAGAATGAAGGTGGTCGTTTTGTCGATGTTACTGAATCCAAAGCCCCGGGTCTAAGCAATATCGGTATTGTTAATGGAGCAATATGGTCTGATGCCAACAATGACAACCATATTGATTTGATCATCGTTGGAGAGTGGATGCCTATTACCGTTTTTTTGAACAACGGGAAATCCCTAAGCAATGCAACTGCTGAACTGGGATTGGCAAAAACAGTAGGCTGGTGGAACAGCATCCAGGCGTCCGATCTCAATCAAGATGGTAAAATGGATTATGTAGCAGGCAATCATGGATTGAATTCCAGATACACTACCTCTTTGCAAGATCCATTGTGCATGTATGTAAATGACTTTGGAGGCAATGGGAATCGTAACGCAGTGATTGCCTACTCCAGTAATGGTCAAGAATATCCAATACACCCTAAAGACGATCTTATGGTGCAGTTGCCTGCATTGAAAAAGAAATTTTTGCTTTACAAGGATTATGCAAAAGCTACCATTACAGATCTTTTTCCGAAAGAACTTCTTGATGGAGCGAATAAATTTGTTGCACATACTTTTCATAGTGCAGTCCTTTTAAGCAATACAAATGGAAGATGGGATGTAAATCCATTGAATACAGAAGCTCAATTTGCCCCGGTATTTGGCACACTGATCAATGATTATGATTCGGATGGATTGGATGATATCCTGATGATCGGTAACGACTATAGTGTTGAGGTGATCACCGGAAGATACGATGCCTTTAAAGGGTTGTTTTTGAAAGGAAACGGACTTGGAAGTTTTTCAAGTAAAGAGACAGGATTTGCTGTAACGGGAGACGGAAAGGGTTTGGTGGAAGTTTTTACAGAAAAAAATAAGCGGTTGATCCTTGCATCCCAGAACAATGACCGATTAGTTTCCTTTTATCACTCAATTGGATCAGGTGATAGAATTATTCCTGCGATGCACAAGGA
>JBKCFW010000186.1:0-9683 GCA_046303675.1 bacterium | reverse complement strand
ATCATCAGTACAGGGACGCCAGAAGGTGTAGGAATGGGCCAAAAGCCGCATCCGATTTACCTGAAAGCAGGAGATGTTATTGAGCTGGGTATTGAGGGACTCGGACAACAGCGACAAATCGCGGTAGCATATGAGAATTGATGCACATCAACATTTCTGGAAATACGATCCGGTGAAACACAGCTGGATCAATGATGAGATGTCTGTTATCAGAAAAGATTTCGGTCCACCTGAATTACATCCCAATCTAAAGGAATTAAACATAGATGGAACAGTAGCTGTACAAGCTGATGAAACCGAAACAGAGACTGCCTATCTATTAAAACTTTCCGCTGAACATGATTTCATTAAAGCAGTTGTTGGCTGGGTAGATCTGAAAACTGAAGGACTAGAGCAAAGACTTGAAGCATATCAACAAGCAACAAAACTTGTTGGCTTTAGGGCAATCATGCAAGGCCAAGATGATGAAGCGTATTTAACTAACCCGACTTTCACCAAAAATGTGCGTCAGCTTGCTGACCATGGATACACATATGATCTATTGGTTTTCCATCATCAACTACCCTCTTTGATAAGGTTTACAGATAAATTGCCGGACAACAAGTTGATCCTGGATCATATTGCAAAGCCGGATATTAAAAGCAAAAATATCAAAGACTGGAAAGAGCAGATGAGGATACTAGCCGGTCATCCAAACATTTATTGTAAGCTAAGTGGAATTATCACTGAAGCTGATTTCAAAAAATGGAGCTATGACGATGTCATTCCATACATTGAGACTGCTGCCGAATATTTTGGCATAGACAGAATCTGTTTTGGAACTGATTGGCCAGTCTGTCTTGTTGCCGGAAGCTATAGACAGGTATACGAGATCATTGAAAAGTTTTCAAGTCAACTTGATACTCAAGACAGAGAAAAAATATTCGGAATCAATACTGCAACATTTTACAATCTATAAAACATGGATCTGAATTTAAAAGACAAAGTGATCATTGTTACAGGTGGGGCAAAGGGAATTGGAGAGGGAATAACTAGGGTGCTTGCCAGTGAGGGTGCATTTCCGGTGATTCTGGGAAGAAATGAAGATGACAACAACAAGCTGATACAAGCGATCGGAACAGGTGGACAGGTTGCCGCTGAACTCAGCAAACCAGAACAGTGTAAAGCTGCAGTTGATGCAGTGGTCAAAAAATATGGCAGAATAGATGGTGTTGTAAATAATGCTGGTGTAAATGATGGCGTATCACTTGAGTCAGGCACTTATGAAGCGTTCATGCAGTCACTTCACAGTAATGTTGTCCATTATTTTCTAGTTGTCCAAGCTGCACTACCAGAATTGATCAAAAACAAAGGTTCCATCGTGAACATAGGTTCGAAAGTGGCAGAAACAGGTCAAGGGGGCACTTCAGGATATGCGGCATCAAATGGAGGAAGAAATGCACTGACAAGAGAGTGGGCGATCGAGTTGCTCAAATATGGTATCAGGGTTAATTCAGTTATCGTGGCTGAGTGCTATACTCCATTGTATGACAGATGGATAAAAACCTTGTCAAATCCTGAAGAAACGCTTAAAAAAATAACTGATAGAATTCCATTAGGAAAACGCATGACAACGAGTGAAGAGATCGCCAATATGGTTACCTTCCTGTTGTCAGACAGATCATCTCATACAACCGGCCAAATCATCCATGTTGATGGTGGTTATGTTCACCTCGACAGGGCTGCTCTAACATAAAAACCAACATATGACAACCAAAAAAACTGCCTATCTTCTACCCTTTATCTTAGTGACCAGTTTGTTTTTCCTATGGGGTATATCCAACAACCTAAATGGAATACTTATTCCGCATTTAAGAAAAGCACTACAGCTCACTAATATGCAGTCCACTTTTGTGGACACTGCCGTTTACCTGGCGTATTTTCTTGCTGCGATACCATCTGGATTGATCCTGAAAAAATATGGATACAAAAAAGGAATCATTGCCGGACTCCTGGTATTCAGTCTTGGGTGTTTCTTATTTGTTCCTGCTGCCAATTCAAGAACCTATGAGATATTTCTTCTTGGTTTGTTTATCATTGGGTGTGGACTTACCATCCTTGAAACTGCCGCTAACCCTTATGCCACAAAGTTGGGTGATGAATCCTCTGCAACAGCCAGACTGAACCTGGCACAATCTTTTAACGGACTGGCGGCATTTTTAGGCCCTATCATCGGAGCCATGTTCATTCTTTCCGGCAAGGAATTTTCAGCTGATGAATTAGCTGCAATGTCTGAAATTGAGCGCACTGCTTATTTCACTACTGAAGCCGCCTCAGTAAAAATGCCCTATATCGTACTTGGCGCCTTTCTGGTCTTCATCGCATTCCTAATCTTTATCAACAAATTTCCTGAATTCAAAGAAGAGGAAGAAAATTCAACTGGAAGTCTAAAAGAAGCCCTCAAGAAAAAACATCTTGTATGGGCTATGATCGCGCAATTATTTTATGTTGGCGCGCAAGTTTGCGTAACCAGTTTCTTTGTAAGAATGGCGATCGTAGGAGGTGGAGTTGATGAGAAAACCGCAGGATATTATCTGGGTATTTATGGATTATTATTCATGGTCGGTCGATTTATTGGCACGGCATTGATGCGCTACATTACAGCACCAAAACTGCTATCTGTCTATTCAGCAGCATGTATCGCACTCAGTCTTGTTGCGATCTATGCTGATGGACAATATGTTGTACTTGCCTTAGGCGGATTAGGATTTTTCATGTCGATCATGTTCCCAACTATCTTTTCACTTGGCATTAAGGATCTAAAAGAGAATACAAAGCCAGCTTCTTCGCTGATCGTAATGTCAATTATTGGTGGAGCGATATTCCCTGTGATCATGGGGGACATTATTGATCGCTTTAATGATAACATACAGATCGGCTATCTCGTTCCAATGCTTTGCTTCATAGTAGTGCTGTACTTTGGACTTGTTGGCTATAAACCTAAACAGCACGCGTAATGAAAACATATTGTCTTGCACTTGACCTGAAAAATGACGAAAAACTGATCGCTGAGTATGAAGCTTATCATAGAGCGGTATGGCCTGAAATATTAGACAGTATCACTACTAGTGGCATATTATCAATGAAGATCTATCGCACTGGAAACAGGCTATTCATGATCATCAATGCTTCGGATGATTTCAGTTTCGAAGAGAAAGGAAAAGCAGATGCATCAAATCCGAAAGTACAGGAGTGGGAAACATTGATGGATACATTCCAGCAACGCTTACCCTGGGCTAAGAATGGAGAGAAATGGGTGTTGATGGAGGAGATATTCGCTTTGTGATTGTTTATTTGTTTATGCGTTTATTTGTTTAGAGTCAATAACAACTACATAAACAAATAAACGCATAAACGTATAAACAACTAAACCCTATTGAAACCCTCCATGCCCTCTGTACAACTTCACAGGTCCATCGAGTTTTAATTCCAGTACTGTGATGTATTGATCATGAATTCCTTCGGGAATATCGATATAAACCAATCCAGGTACAGGACTCCACCATATTTTTCCAACAACTTTGTGATTCAATTTTGCTCCTTGACCAACTACGTTGATCTCTTTGATGGCATTGCTCAAACCTTTCACAAGGATCTGTCCTGATGTTTTTCCTTGAAGGAACAGATATAAAGATGTTGAATCTTTGGAAAGTGTTGTGGGGCCATAGAAGTGTCCTTGGGGAATACCTGCTTTTGTGCCAAAGATAGCAGCAGCATGCTTTTTATTCCATTTACCCAATTCTGTTAACACATTTCTTTGTTCATCGGGTATGGTTCCATCTTCACGAGGTCCGATATCCAACAACATATTTCCACCATGACTGATCACATCAGCAAACAAGGTTATGATCTCCATGGGTGTTTTCCAGTTGGTATCCTTATGCTGGAATCCCCAGTTATTATTGATGGTCATACACAATTCCCACCAGTTATATTTAGGTCTGCTTACAGGAACGTTTTGCTCCGGTGTATCATAATCACCGTAACCCATAAGCCTACCGTTAATGATCGCATTCGGATTTTTGGTCAAGATACCAGCACGTACTTTCTCACTCTCCCACTCTTCGGCAGTATGTTCCCAGTCGCCGTCGAACCAGAACAGATCAGGATTGAACTGATTAGAAACTTCATTGATTTGATTCTGAAAGAACTTCTGGAACTTAGCCCATTTCGCCGGGTCATCTGCAACTTTATAACGAACACTGTCTTTAATGAACGCGGGATAGTCAGGATGGCTCCAGTCGATCAAAGAAAAATATGCACCGGCCTTGATATCAGTTTTTCTCAACTCATTGTAGAATGGGGTTAACAGATCACGCTTCGCAGGTGTGTTTTTTGTTGTGCTGTAATGTTTTTCCTTGGTATTCCATAGTGCTACACCATCATGATGCTTCGTTGTAAGTACTGCATATTTTGCTCCGGAGGCAGCGATCAGATTGACCCAGTCTTTAGGATCATATTTAGATGCAGTGAAACCATTGAGCTGATTCATATAAACAGGCCATGTGATTTTCTTATTGAAGAAACTCCAGCTTTCATCTACGCCATCCACAGCATAGATACCCCAATGGATGAAAATTCCAAGTTTGGCATCTTCAAACCATTCCATTTTTTTTCTGATGGAGTCGGCATTTGTCTTTTGTTGTGCATGGACTTGAATTGAAAGCCCAAAAATGATAAGTAGTAAAAAGAATTTACTTGACCTTGAGAACATGTTGGTTGGTTTAAATCGTTTAAAGAAGTTAACAGAACAAATTTAACTGATTAGCGTAACTTGAAAACGATTGTCAAAAAAAAGTTTAATCAATATTACAAACTATACACCCGATGCATCTTCACGCTCAATTACGGTCAGCAAATCTGAAAAGTTAACCTGCAGTGGGATCGCACCATAATTAACGACCGCTTTCTTGCCCCTGACCTCTGAAAGAATGCCCACCTTATTGTTTTGTTTCATGAGTACTAGGTCACCGGGTGATGGAGTTTTACCTGATTCGATATATTTACTATCAAGCTTCTTTTTTTGCTTCTCTTTTACCTGTTTATCTTTTTGGTTGAACAAGAGGACTTGCATGTTTTTAAGCAACACTTTTTTATCCTCATCTTTTTCAGCCCTTCGCCAATCAAAAATGATCTGTTTTAGTTTACGCTCCATGTCTTTCAGGTAAGTGAGTTTTTCCTGAGAGATGAGGTTCTGATGTTTGAGTAATTCGACCTGTTGCTGATGCTTCTCTTTGTCGAGCCGGTCATTTAGATTCTTCTTTAAATGCTCATTTTCTTTGATCAATTTATGAAGTTCTCTTTCCCTTTGGTCTATCTTTCTGAGGTCTTGCTCTGTCTTGTTCAGTAATTTATCAAGTGTAAAATGGCTCTCATCAACCAGCTCTCTTGCTCTGTTGATAAGTTCTTTCGACAACCCGATTCGTTCTGCTATTGAAAAAGTATATGAACTTCCTGGCTTACCGACAGTGAGTTTATATAACGGCAGAAGATTCTTCTCATCAAAAGCCATTGCACCATTTATAATGCCAGGTGTCTTACTGGCCATTACTTTGAGATTAAGATAGTGGGTGGTCACAATGCCATATGCGTGTCGTTTGATCAGCTGCTCAAGAAAAACCTCTGCAAATGCTCCGCCTAAACTCGGGTCACTACCACTACCTAATTCATCAATAAAGATGAGTGTTCTTCCATTGGCATCTTCCATGAAATGTTTCATGTTCTTAAGATGAGAACTGTATGTACTCAACTCAAATTCGATGCTTTGTGTATCCCCGATGTGAATCATTAATTGTTTGAAGATGCCGAAAGTTGAATCAGGATGGACTGGTACCATAAGACCTGACTGTACCATCATTTGAAGCAGTCCGGTAGTTTTCAAGCAAACCGTTTTACCCCCGGCATTAGGTCCGGAGATCAGTAGTATTCTGCTACGGTCGTCTAAAGTCAGATCAAGTGGAACAACTTGTTTACCTGTTTTTCTATTATACAACAACAACAATGGATGATATGCCTGGATGAGTTTCACTCCCGAGGAATCCTGAACGTTAGGCATGTGAGCATCCATCATTTGAGCCAATTTTGCCTTGGCACGGATATAATCATACTCACCCAATACCTCCATGTATTGCTTGAGCAATGGACTGTGTGAGGATAACCTTGCTGTAAGTTCTCTCAAGATTTTATATTCCTCATCACGCTCATCATTTTCAAGGGAGAAGATATCATTGTTAATCTCGATAGTTTCCTCGGGCTCAATAAAAGAAGTCCTTCTGGTGTCACTTTCTCCGTGCAATATTCCTTTTACAATACGCTTATGTTCAGCATAGATGGCAAGAACCCTTCTCCCATTCAAAAAAGATTCTTCAATATCGGCGATGTAACCCGCTTTATTCATCTTACCGAGAATTCGCTCGAAAGTTTTCCGCTGTTCATTTCTTTTACGGTACAATGCCATCCGAATCCTAGAAAGCTCTTCAGAAGCTTGATCCAATACTTTTCCGTCAGCGCCAATGACCCTGTTGATCGCATCGGCGATCGACTTTTCAATGTAGGTTTGGGAAACGACCTGATAAAGAGAAGAATAAGTAGCGATCCGCTCATCATCAAACCATCTGAAAATTCCCTGGATATTCTCAGCAAGATCCCTGAAAAGAATGAACACATCTCCGGTCAAAACGGCACCGGGAATTGATAAGAGTTTGAGTTCCCTGGAAAGATTAAAAACTTTTTCGTGTTGAAATGATTGTCCACTTGACAACAGCAAAAAGTATTGGTACGTCTGACGAAGCTCCAGATCAATAAATTGCTTCCTGGTATGTATTCTCAATTCCTCTGCGCGCGTCTTTGCATAGAGACTTCGTGTTTGCTCTGTAAGCAACATCTTAATCTTATCGAACTCAAGTTGAACCGCAGCGGAATCAGGATATAACCTCATGTTAAGCCAATGCTAAAAAAATACCACAAAAGTATGTTTAAAATTCATCTTACCCCTAATTCGAACTAACTTAGGTTTCTAATAACAACAGAATAAACAAACGTTATGAAAATATTGTTTCACACATTGATCATACTTTCGGTTTGCCTGACGGCTTGTGCACAAACAAAAACAGCAAAGCAATCGGAAACTGGTCAGAAAAACAATCAATCATCCATGAAAACTGAGAAAATAACCCTCGGATCAGGTTGCTTCTGGTGTACAGAAGCCATCTTTCAACAAGTTAAAGGTGTCATCAAAGTAACCAGCGGATATAGTGGCGGACATGTTCCGAATCCAACCTATGAACAGGTTTGTGATAAGAATACCGGACATGCTGAGGTTTGTCAACTTGAATATGACCCTGCTTTGGTGACCGTAGACGAAATCCTGGAGATCTTTTGGCAGACGCATGATCCTACCACACTCAACCGTCAAGGAAATGATGTTGGTCCGCAATACCGAAGCGTGGTGTTCTACCACAATGAACTTCAAAAAGAAAGGGCATCGTTATTCAAAAGCGAACTTGATAAAAGTGGTGCTTATGATGCTCCGATCGTTACAACCATTGAGCCTTACACGAATTTTTATGTTGCAGAAAATTATCACCAGGATTATTACAATAGAAATGGAAAAGAACCCTATTGCTATTTTGTGATCAGACCAAAACTTGAAAAATTCGAGAAGGCATTCAAAAATAAAATGAAATCCAACTAAAGATCTGCTGATGTTTTATCGCTCATTGATTAACGCCTCTAGAATACTATTTTTCTTTATCGTTATCCAGTCCAATGCGCAGCTTACAACCCAAGCTGTAAGTTATTCCAGAGCAGACACACTGAGGGGTTCTTTATTGCCAGAAAGAATCTGGTGGGATGTTTTGCACTATAACATCGAGATAGAACCGAATTATAAAGAGAAAACAATAAAAGGAAAAGTAGCCTTGCGCTTTAAAGCGGTTGATTCGGGAAATGTCATGCAGATCGATCTTCAATCACCCATGAACATCACCAGCGCGATGTTGGGAAATCAACCTTTAACATTCAGAAGAGATGGCAATGTTTTTTACATGCAGCTGGTAAAAACATTACCAAAAGGTTCAACTGACACCCTATTCATGTTATTTGAAGGTAAAGTAAGACAGGCTATACAACCCCCATGGGATGGTGGATGGATCTTTTCTCAAGATAAGCTTGGAAGACCCTGGATGAGCGTAGCATGTCAGGGGCTTGGTGCCAGTGTCTGGTATCCATGTAAAGATCATCAAAGTGACGAGCCAGACCAAGGTGCGAAGATCAGCATAACCGTGCCTGATACACTGGTTGCAGTTGCCAATGGCAAACTCAACGAGAAACAAACATATCAACCGGGTACAACTACCTACAGCTGGAAAGTGAACAACCCGATCAACAATTACAACATTGTTCCCTACATTGGTAAGTACGTTAATATTGAGGAAGTTTACCAAGGTGAAAAGGGGGATCTTGAATGTTCCTATTGGGTGATCGATTATAACATTGAGAAAGCAAGGCAGCAATTTAAACAGGTGCCTGATATGTTAAAAGCTTTTGAGCACTGGTTTGGCCCATACCCATTCTATTCAGATGGATACAAACTGGTTGAGTCACCGCATCTGGGAATGGAACACCAGAGCGCCATAGCATACGGCAATGGCTATCAAAATGGTTATCTGGGCAAAGATTTATCAGGCACGGGTTGGGGTAAAAAATGGGATTTCATCATCATTCATGAAAGCGGACATGAGTGGTTTGGGAACAACATCACTACCAAGGATATTGCTGATATGTGGGTACACGAAGGGTTCACGAATTATTCTGAAGCTTTGTTTACCGAGTATCAATACGGGAAAATTGCAGGAGAAGCCTATGTTCAGGGATTGAGGAAACTCATAAAAAATGACAGGCCAATCATTGGTAATTATGATGTTAACGAGGAGGGATCCGGTGACATGTATTTCAAGGCAGCCAACCTTATTCATTATATCAGACAATTGTGTGAAAGCGATGATCAATTCAGAAATTCATTGAGACAGATGAGTGAACGCTTCAGTTTAAAAACAACGAACTCTGCTGAGATCGAGCATTTCTGGAGCACACAAACGGGCATTGACCTCAAGCCATTGTTTGATCAGTATCTTAGAACCACGCAGGTGCCTACGCTTGAGGTAAAAAGGATGAAGGGAAAAATAATGTACCGTTGGAAAGATTGCATTTCGAGCTTTAATCTTCCTATCAATGTTTATGTCAACGGGATCAAACAATTAATCACACCTACGGTAGCGTGGCAAAAACTCAATAATAGAAACCCATTGAAAGAATTTAAGCCAGATGGTAATTTTTATGTTGGGTATGCAGAAGAATTATAACCTAGAAATATAAACGAGTCGCTAATTGAAAACCCTCCCCGCTTTTACAAAGCGTTTATCCCAGTACAGTTCATTCAGATCACTGATAACAACACCTGCTGATGTTGATGCATGTACAAATTTGTTGTTCGAGAGGTAAAGTCCAACATGTGATATCCCTCTGCCGGTTTTAAAAAAGACAAGATCTCCCTCTTTGAGTTGATCCTTTGAGATCTCGATACACTGGTTTGCCTGTTCCTGAGAAGTACGGGGAAGCTTAATGCCAAAGGTTTCAGAGGCAAG
>JBKCFW010000185.1:0-8138 GCA_046303675.1 bacterium | reverse complement strand
AGATGCATAGGGGAGCACACTCATTTGTTTGTGATAGTAACTAATGTTTTTATAAGGCGTTGCATCCTCCCGGTAACCTTCTTCAGTTACTTTTAAATAACCATTTGGCATGATCTCATGAAGTATGCTGAGGGTTTTGTCATCTTTGGTTATGAATAAGATCTCAAAACTGATGCTGTCTTTAAAACTGACTTTTGAGCGGACCGCCGTTTCCTGATCATTAAATTCATGGAAATCGCCATCAGCCTCTATGCCGTATGTTGATGAGAATGCCTGATTTTCAAGTGTTACCCAATTCATTTCAATACACAACTGATTTCGCTCCTCAGTTGATGATATTTTATATGTTCCGGATTTAGGTCTTTCGCCTTTCTCATAGACTCCTTTTTCCGGGAACAATTGCCATGAGTAGAGAAAGTTATATGCCTGTATCATGTGATGTAAACAAAAGTTAACACCATTGGTTGTATCAATGATAATTTTGATCCGACTTCACCGGATTTCATTAATTTTGAGCATTATGACAATCGAGCAACTAAAAAGTATGAGAGACCGCCTATCCGTCTTGAGGAGGTTTCTTTGACGTCGCTAACCGACAATATAAAATAAGCGAAGACAAACAGATGTCACTATCTCCCGGTTTCTGGGATGATAACAAGCGTGCGACTGAAATTCTAAAAACCATCAAGCTTAATGAGTATTGGCTTAATCTATACACTCATACTGATAATCTTGTAGAGGACTTCGCCGTTTTATTTGATTATTGGAAGCAAGGAGAATGCACAGAAGATGAAGTTAAAGCGGCTTTTAACGCTGCTCTTACCGCATTGGATGAAGCTGAATTCAAAAGTACCTTGAATCAACCCGAAGATGAATTGCCTGCTGTATTACAAGTCAACAGTGGAGCTGGCGGCACAGAAAGCCAGGATTGGGCCGAAATGCTTGTCAGAATGTATCGTATGTATGGTGAGAAGCAAGGGTGGACTGTCACTGAACTGGATTGGCAGGATGGTGATGGAGCGGGTATCAAATCTGCGGTACTACAATTTGAGGGACCATTCGCCTACGGTTTTTTAAAGGCCGAGAATGGTGTGCACAGACTCGTGAGAATATCTCCATTTGACAGCAATGCACGAAGACATACTTCTTTTGCCTCCGTGTATGTTTATCCTCTGGTAGATGATTCAATAGAAATTGAAGTTAGTCAGGCTGACCTTGATTGGGAGTTTTATCGATCTGGAGGTAAAGGTGGACAAAACGTAAATAAGGTTGAAACAGCGGTCAGACTTAAGCATATCCCCAGTGGCATCATAGTGGAATGTCAGCAGGCCAGAACGCAGGGAGAAAACCGTGAGAAGGCTCTTAAAATGCTTAAGAGTAAACTCTATGAAGAGGAAATGAGAAAGAGAGAAGAGCTAAAAAATGCAAACAACGCCTCAAAGAAAAAGATCGAGTGGGGTAGTCAGATCCGAAGCTATGTATTTCATCCCTACAAGATGATAAAGGATCATCGAACTGATCATGAAGTCGGAAACGTACAACCTGTTATGGATGGTGATCTAGACGGATTCATCAAAGCGTATTTGATGATGGAGAAAGAAGAACTAAACTAAATATCTCACATATGAATAATGGTCATTACAGCTTGCCACTGCCTTTAAATGAACCTGTTCTTTCATATGCTCCAGGTTCAGCTGAGCGAAAAAAACTTCTTGAAGTCATAAAAGAATTGAAGTCAACATCTTTTGACGTCCCGATGTACATCGGTTCAAAAGAAGTACGCACAAATAAAAAAGTGCCTATTCGTCCACCGCATGAACATAAACATATTCTTGGCCATTATCACACTGGTGAAAAGTCACACGTTAAAATGGCCATCAATGCAGCTTTGGAGGCGAAGGAAAGTTGGGAGCAGATGCCATGGGAGAGCAGAGCCGCCATTTTTATAAAAGCTGCTGATCTTATAGCCACCAGGTATCGTCCGTATATGAATGCTACCACCATGCTCGGACAAAGCAAAAATGTCTATCAGGCTGAGATTGACAGCGCCTGTGAACTGATTGACTTTCTTCGTTTCAATGTTTTTTTTCTAAGTGAAATATACAAGCAACAACCCGTCAGTGCACCGGGTATACACAACAGGGTAGAGTACAGGCCACTTGAAGGATTTGTGCTGGCGATCACTCCTTTTAATTTCACGGCAATTGGAGCGAACCTTCCTGTATCTGCAGCTCTTTGCGGAAACACAGTGGTTTGGAAACCGGCGGATACACAGATCTATTCTGCGCAAATGTTCATGAAGATCATGAAGGAAGCTGGTTTACCTGATGGGGTGATCAACATGATCTATGTAGACGGACCTACATTGGGTGAAGTGTGTTTCTCTCATCAACAATTTGCCGGTGTTCATTTTACAGGATCTACTTCGGTATTCAATCAGATCTGGAAAACGATCGGTGAAAACCTGAATACATATCGCTCGTATCCACGTATAGTGGGGGAGACAGGGGGTAAAGATTTTGTGATGGTTCATCCGTCTGCCGATGTTGATGTCACCGTTGCTGCTTTGTTAAGAGGTGCTTTTGAGTTTCAAGGACAAAAATGTTCTGCCGCTTCACGTGCCTACATTCCATCGAATCTTGCATCACAGGTCAAGAAAAAACTTATTGCCGGTGTAAACAGTTTTAAGATGGGATCTCCTGAAGATCTGAGCAATTTTATCACAGCTGTGATCGATGAGAGGTCATTCAATAAAATTAAAACATACATAGACAAAGCAAAGAAATCATCTAAAGTCAAGATACTCGTTGGTGGTCATTGTGATAAGTCAACAGGCTATTTCATCGAACCCACCATTATTGAAACTTCAGATCCCGGTTACGTGACCATGTGTGAAGAGATCTTTGGTCCGGTCTTAACAATCTATGTATATCCTGAGAAGCAATTCAGTGAAACCCTCAAGCTGGTTGATCAAACCTCTTCATATGCACTCACTGGTGCGATCATTTCCCAGGATCGGTCAGCAATCGTTGAAGCAACGAAAGTACTACGAAATGCAGCGGGTAATTTTTATGTCAACGATAAGCCCACTGGAGCTGTTGTAGGTCAGCAACCCTTTGGAGGTGCACGTGGTTCAGGCACGAACGACAAGGCCGGTTCGATGATCAATCTTTACAGATGGCTCAGTTTGAGAACCATCAAAGAGACTTTCGATCCACCTAAGGATTACCGATATCCTTTCCTTGATCCAGAGCAATAGGTGCTAATCCTGAAATCAATACATTTGTAGTAGATATTACCGATATGAAAGGAATTAATACCATCATGGAAGAAGATCAATTGAGGCTAACCTTAAAAAGGTTGGCACATGAATTGATCGAAAAACACTACCCATTTACGGATACCTGTATCATCGGTATTCAACCCCGTGGAATTCCTGTAAGTGACTTTATCACACAGTATATTAATGAAGTTCATCCTGAATTGCAATTAGAATACGGAAAATTGGACATCACCTTTTATCGAGATGATTTTAGGGGCCAGATCCGTATTCCAAGCATCACTGAATTACCTTTTTCCATAGAGAACAAAAAAATTGTACTGATAGACGACGTTTTGTATACCGGACGTACAATACGATCTGCGATGGACGCACTCCTTGACCATGGGAGAGCTAAAAAGATCGAGCTGTGTATTTTGGTTGATCGAAAATTCAGCAGAGAGCTCCCAATACAGCCTGATTATGTGGGGAAATCCATCGATTCAATGGTTACGCAGAAGGTAAAGGTGTTATGGGGAGAGGAGAAGAAAGTGGTACTGTACGATAGTATATGATAGGTATTGAAAAAATCTTGAAAATATTTCTGTCAATTCGCTAACTTTGCTCCCTAATGCACCTGAGTTCAAAACATCTGCTTGGCATTAGAGACCTCCTCCCGGGGGATATTGAGCTTATTTTAGAGACTGCCCGGCAATTCAAAGACGTTTTACAACGACCAATAAAGAAAGTTCCTTCACTGCGTGATGTGACCATAGTCAACCTATTTTACGAGAACTCAACCCGCACCAGAATATCTTTTGAGTTGGCTGAAAAGCGACTCAGTGCGGATACCATCAATTTTTCTGCGAATGGTTCTTCAGTATCAAAAGGAGAAACCCTCCTTGATACTGTTAACAATATACTTGCCATGAAAGTGGACATGGTAGTGATGAGGCATGGTGCAACAGGTGCTCCACATTTTTTGGCGCAACATATTCCTGCTGCCATCATCAACGCAGGAGATGGTATCAATGAACATCCAACACAGGCGCTGCTTGATGCACTATCCATCACTGAACGGGTGGGCGACTTAAAAGGAAAAAAAATCGCGATTGTTGGTGATATCATGCATTCCCGTGTAGCTTTAAGCAATATTTACCTCCTTACAAAAATGGGTGCTGAGGTTACGCTTGCCGGACCACCTACGCTGATACCCAAGTATATTCAGGAATCTTTCAATGTGAATATTACCTATAATGTAAAGGAAGCATTAGAATGGTGCGATGTTGCAAACGTGTTAAGGATTCAACTTGAAAGACAGAACCAAGTACTTTTTTCAAGCCTAAGAGAATATAACCAGGCATACGGAATCACAAAAAAGCTCCTCCAGGGTCTGTCAAAAGAGGTCGTCATCATGCACCCAGGCCCAATAAACAGAGGCGTAGAGCTTGATAGTGATGTTGCAGATAGCGGACAATCAATTATTTTAGATCAAGTTGAGAATGGTGTAGCCGTTCGGATGGCAGTTTTATACCTGCTCTCTGGTCGTAAAGATGCTCAACAGTAAAAAGCCATAATGCAAAAAATCTGCCTTTTCCCAGGTACATTTGATCCTATCACGTTAGGGCATGTCGATATTATCAACAGGGCATTGCCATTGTTTGATAAGATCATTGTTGCTGTTGGTATCAATGCAGGGAAGTCAGCAATGTTCACTTCTGATCAACGTAAGAGTTGGATCGAAGAAATTTTCAGGGGTGAATCAAAAGTCAGTGCTGCCGTTTACGAAGGCCTTACTGTTGATTATTGTAAAAAAGTAGGTGCTAAATATATTTTGAGAGGAATACGATATGTTAGTGATTTTGAATACGAAAAGACCATTGCAGACGCGAATCGAACTTTAGATCCTGAAATTGAAACTTTTTTTCTTACCTGTGAACCCAAATTTACATCAGTAGCATCCACTATTGTCCGTGACATTATCAGAAACAAGGGGAATGCATCCCCATTTCTACCGGAAATTGTCGCCCAATCAATCAACGTACGTTAAGTTTTTGTAGCTAGCTAATCTTCCATCATTGGTTGTTGAAAATGTCGTAAATTGAAGCTCCAATATACCTAGTTCCATGTCATTAGTATATTTTTTAACTGCACTCAGCAGTTTGTTGCTTTTAGTGTTTTCTTTACATCTTTTTCTGGTAAATACCGGCAATAGGTATCTTAATTGTTTGTTGGCTCTTTTCTTATTTTCTCGATTTACGGAAAACCTTGTTTACATTCTTATTTTATCCGGAAAGGTTGTGTTTTTCCCGATTTCACTTAAGATTTTTATTCCCTTATCTCTTTCTGGACCTGCATTCTTCTATCTCTATTTGAATGGGTTTTTTAAAGACAAGTTTTCATTTGATAAAAAAGATTGGGTCCATTTCATTCCTTTCATAATATCATTGGTTGATATTGTGTCTATTTTTGGGCAAAATTCTGCTGAGATAACATTGAATGTAGAGCAGATTGTCAGAAACAGATCTTTCATCTTCAGAGAGAGAATAGGTCTTTTTTCCGGTCTCGATTTATTTTATATAAGACAGAGTTTATATGCCTTCTACTTTCTAATTGCAGGAGCACTTATTTACAAATCGCGAATTATTCAAAAGTGGGATTGGAAACCTATACAGAACCGTTGGGTTGTATTTATTTTTGTAAGTTTTTTTCTTCTTCAGTATAGTAGGTTTACTATCGCTTTTCTTACGGACAAGGTTGAATACGCAAATTCTGTTTTGCTTATGATAACTGCCATCATAAGCACCTTGATTATCATTGTGATCATGCTTTATCTCGTATATAATCCAAAGTTACTCTACGGCTTTATTTTTATTAATAAAGAAAATGCAATTACTTCTTTCACAACGGTTTCTTCATCATTAAAGAAGTTTATTGATAAAGCACCAAAGAGAACAGACCTTTTTAATGTAGACACGAAGCAACTATATACATCGGCTATCTTAGGATTTATGTCGGAGGAGAAACCATATCTGAATCCTGATTTCAGGATCATCCATATTTCTGAAAAATTGAACATCCCTGTGCATCATTGTTCGTATATAATCAATTACGAATTTGATAAAAATTTTCGTGATTGGATCAACGGCTATCGCATACAATTTTTCATCGAACAGTTTTTATTAAAGTCTGACACAATGACAATTGAAGCATTGGCCTATGAATCTGGTTTCAGTACCCCAGCTACATTTTATAATGCGTTCAAAAAAGAAAAAGGCATGCCTCCAACTGATTTTTTTAAAAGAAAAACTGTTTAGTTGCCTTTTTTTTCGTTCATATCATTCTTTGTGTTGTATTTGTTGAAAACACTTCTTTCTGAAAATAGTATTTTAACGTAATTTCTTTAATTTCAGTACTCCAATTCCTCCTTCCCCAACCTTTTTAGTTTTAATCAAAACTCATTTATGTTTTTACAAAAAAGACATCTTGTAATTTTATTGTTATTTTTCATAAGCTGCTCAAAGAGTAGCCCCATAGAGGAAAGAAAATCGCTATTGGCTGGTTTTTCAGGTGGTCAAAAGACCTGGCAGCTATCTTCTTTAATGATTGGGGGGCAGGTACAGTCTTTAGGTCAAACACAGTTAAGTTACTCAAAGACCTATTTTTTTAATGGTAAATATGCTGATACAGATGCGTACGAAGGTGAGTGGCGACTTGATTCCGAGACTGAGATCTTAGAGGTCTACAATAACCAACCCACTGGTTTATTGTATCAGAAGTATACCATCGCTGAAATATCCTCAACCAAGCTCGTCATTACTTACATGTCAAACGGAGAAAATGTTACTACGACATATACTGCGGTTAAGTAGTCCGTTGTTTTTATTGGTGTACTCATTGTCTGTCCAAGGACAGATCAATTCTGCTTATTCGATAGGGAGTATAGGCATGAGTGGACAAACGTCTGTCGTATTTAGCGGTCCGGTCCTGATCGATGCTGAACAATGCTTCTTCCTTTCAAATGGGGTAAAGGTCATGAGTGCACCTGGCAAAGGTCCATATAACAGTACCTGCTTCATCGTCACTGATCTGTTTAGTATTGAACTCACCGGATATCCTAACCCGGTGGTAACAGACATATTGGTTCGGGCTGTAGATAAAGTAAAGGTGATGTTGAATAGTGAACTGCGCGTGAAGTTGTTCGACGGTAACGGAAGGGTAGTGTCAACAAAGGTAGTAGACACCAATATGCTTAATTCAGGTTTTTATCTGTCAATGCGAAACCCGACAACCGGTACCTATACAATGCAACTTGTTTCTGGAAATACACCAATTGGACATCTAAAAATTATTAAAATCAATTAATCATAACTGTTATGCTTCGTAACATTTTAAGGCTCTTTTTTCTTTCGGCTTTCATGATCTCATCAAAGGCATCTTTTTCTCAGCGCCCATCTATTCCTGATGGGATATTGTTTCAGGCTGTGGCTACTGATGCTAAGGGTAATCCTGCGAGTAATCGTAAGATCTACGTGAAAGATGCGATCATCCAGGGTAGCGCCAATGGTCAGGTGGTATACAGTGAAACCTTTGTGGTTACAGCCAATGCTGACGGGGTATTCACGATCGTGATCGGTAAAGGTCAGCGACTAAGCGGACCCACTACGATCAATCAGTTAAGTATGGAGCAGGGGCCATATTACCTGAATTTAAAAGCTGCAGTATCTCCCTCAATACCTTTGTCGAACTGGAATCCTGAGAGTCAGTATGTGGATATGGGTACCTCACAATTTTGGACAGTTCCATTTGCACTATACGCTTCAAATGTTGCAGGGTTTGATCTTAAGATGAATATTGCAGATACCTCAGCGATGCTGAG
>JBKCFW010000184.1:0-2725 GCA_046303675.1 bacterium | reverse complement strand
CTGGCAGAGTCTGTAAAAAAAGGAGTTATTGCTGCAGGAGGATTTCCTTTGGAGTTCCCTGTGATGTCGCTTGGCGAAACATTGATCAAGCCAACTGCTATGCTTTTTCGAAACCTCGCAAGCATGGATACGGAAGAGTCTATTCGTGCAAACCCGATGGATGGTGTAGTACTGCTTTGTGGCTGTGATAAAACCACGCCCTCATTATTGATGGGTGCTTGCAGTGTTGACCTTCCAACAATTGTTGTTTCCGGAGGAGCTATGCTTACTGGAAAATATCGTGGCAAATCCATTGGTACTAGTGACGTGTGGAGATTCAATGATGCTGTTCGCAGTGGTGAGATGAGTCAGGAAGAACTTACCGTTGCAGAGGCATGTATGTGCAGAAGTCAGGGTCATTGTGCAGTGATGGGAACTGCCTCCACCATGGCCTGCATGGTTGAATCCTTGGGATTGTCATTACCTGAAAATGCTGCTATCCCTGCTGCCGACAGCAGAAGAAAAGTTCTTGCCCAATACTCCGGGCAACGCATTGTAGAGATGGTCAAGGAAAATCTAAAGCTCTCAGACATACTCACCCGCGAGGCTTTTGAAAACGCAATCATGGTCAATGCCGCAATCGGGGGTTCAACAAATTTTGTCCTTCACTTGATGGCTATTGCAGGCAGGATAGGGGTGCCACTCTCAATTGACGACTTCGATCGCTTGTCCCAAAACATCCCACTATTGGCTAACCTGCAACCTTCGGGAGAATTTTTTATGGAGGACTTTTATTATGCTGGCGGGCTCCCTGCAGTCATGAAGGAATTACATGATCGGTTAAGACAATCGCATCTTACTGTAAGTGGAAAACAGATCAAGGAAAATTATATTGCTGCCGAATGTTATAATGATGAGGTTATCAAAGGGGTTAATGATCCTTTCAAAACAGAGTCGGGATTGGCTATCGTTAAAGGAAATCTTTGTGAAAACGGAGCTGTGATAAAATTATCTGCTACGTCACCGCATTTGCTAAAGCACAAAGGACAGGCAGTTGTATTTGAAAATATAGAGGATTATCATGCTAGAATTGATGATCCTGCTTTGCCCGTTGATGCAAATAGTATATTGGTGTTACAGAATGTAGGCCCGATCGGTTATCCCGGTATGCCGGAAGTGGGGAACATGGCCTTGCCCAAAAAGTTATTGGATCAAGGGGTGAAGGACATTATTAGAATTTCTGATGGAAGGATGAGTGGTACTGGTTTTGGTACAGTGGTGCTTCATGTCTCTCCTGAAGCAGCTTCTGGTGGCACATTGGCATTGGTCAAGGATGGAGATTGGATTGAACTCGATGTTGAATCCCGTTTGCTACAATTGCATGTTGATGAACAAGAACTGGTAGAACGAAAAAAACAATGGAAGCCTTCACATGCTGTATCTGATCGTGGTTATGTCAAACTCTATCAGCAACATGTTCAGCAGGCACACTTGGGCGCTGATCTTGATTTTTTAAATGGTTGTTCAGGAAGCAGTGTAACGAGAGATTCACATTAACTTCATCTAAAAACATCTGTCATGGGCTTTAATAACAAGGTGGCTATTGTAACAGGAGCAGGTCAGGGAATCGGACTTGAAATATGCAGGCGTCTTGCCAAAGAGGGTGTTGCTGTAGTACTAAATGATCAGGATGCGCAACTTGCAATCAGTGCAGCAAAAAGTATTAATGATCAATATGGGAAATGCATTGCGGTTACTGGAGATTCATGTGATCACTCCATCATTGATCAAATGATCTCAGCTGCAGTTGATCAATTTGGGAAATTAGATATCGCTATCGCCAATGCTGGTGTTACATTATTCGGTGACTTCATCAACTATCCGGCTGACGATTTTTACAGGGTGATGCAAGTAAACCTTGGGGGAACTTTTTTTCTTGCTCAGGCAGCAGCAAGGCAAATGCAAAAGCAGCAAACGGGTGGCAGTTTGTTATTCATGTCTTCTGTTGTTGGTCACCAGGCTCATGAAAAATTAGCTGCGTACGCGATGACGAAAGCTGCTATAGAGATGCTTGCAAAAAATCTTGTTATCGAACTCTCTTCGTCTCAGATCAATGTCAATGCCATAGCACCCGGTGCAACCCTAACAGAACGTACACAGGAGGATAAGGAATATGAGAAGACCTGGTCACGAATAACCCCAATTGGCAGACCTGCCAGTGTGGAAGATATTGCTAATGCTGCGCTATTTTTTGTTTCTGATGCTGCGAGGCATGTGACCGGACAATCACTCGTGATCGATGGAGGATGGACCAGCATCAGTCCAAGTCCTTATTAATTGTATATGCTTACTTCACCAGACCATCATCATCCTGAAGTTGTTTTACAACACACCTGCCTTTTAGGAGAGGGTCCTGTTTGGGATGCCAATAAAAAGATCATCTTATGGATCGATCTGTTAAATGGCAACATTCATGAATTTGATACCAAAGATCAATCTCATCACATCCTTGAGCTCGGAGATCTCGTTGGTGCAGTAGCACTCACCCAAAAGGGAAATTATCTCGCTGCACTAAAAAGTGGATTATCGATAGTTGACAGAACCACTGGAAAGATTATTTTTTTACATTATCCTGAAAAACATCTTCCTTCTAATCGATTCAATGATGGCAAATGTGATCCCGCCGGTCGATTCTGGGTGGGCACAATGTCAATCTCAGAGGAACCAGGTGCAGGCAACGTGTATA
>JBKCFW010000183.1:0-4693 GCA_046303675.1 bacterium | reverse complement strand
ATTTGTTTTGGACTGACAAATATTTGTTGAGTCTTTGATTTGTTTATTCTTTTATCTGCCCAAAATTAAACAAACAAATAAACTAAAAAAAAAATCAACGACTCACCCTTCTAATAAAACTTCGTCACCCCAGGAACCGCTATCTTATAGAATCCATTTTCATCAGGTAACGACTGCGGAAGTGTATCCCAGGTATAAGCTGATGGTTGCAGGTTGAGTCCACAATTAAGGGCTTTGTCCCACTCTACCACTTGTCCGCTATACGTAGCCATTCTTCCAAGGATAGAGGTCATGGTACTCTTTGCTCCGTATTCTGCATTGGCAAATTTGTATTCACCTTTTGCTATTGCAGCAAACAATTCATCATGCTCTGTTTGGAAACCGTTGTTTTCATTTTTGGTATCATATTGATACAAGAGGTTTCCTTTGTGGTCGCGAATATTGGCAGCTCCACAGAATATCTTACCCTTTGTACCTACCAACAGTTCGTCAACTTTTGCTGCAGTATTAGGTATATGTCTACACTGACTATTCAGCACTGAGCCGTCGGCATAATGAAATTCAACATAATGATGGTCAAATATCTCACCATGGTCTTTACCTTTTCTCACTTCTCTTCCTCCCATACCTTGTGCTTTAACTGGGTAAGCTCCCTTGAACCAGTTGACAACATCAAGGTTGTGAATATGCTGTTCGTTGATGTGGTCACCACAAAGCCAATTGAAATAATACCAGTTGCGCATCTGGTATTCCATTTCTGTTTGTCCGGGTTTTCTCTCTCTCACCCAAACACCATCGTTGTTCCACCATGCATATGCTGTGGTTATTTCACCGATAAGATCTTTTCTTTTGTACAATTCTCTATAAGAATTCACATAGTGACGTTGTAACCCTACAACCACGTTCAGTTTCTTTTTCTTTGCTTCCTCGGCAGCAACCAATACTCTCTTTACGCCTTCAGGATCAGTGGCAACAGGCTTCTCCATGAACACATGCTTGTTCTGTTTTACAGCTTCTTCAAAATGAATAGGTCTGAATCCTGGAGAAGTAGTTAATATAACCACGTCAGCAAGTGCAATTGCTTTTTTGTATGCGTCAAAACCAACAAACTTTCTCTCTTCAGGCACGTCGATCATTGATTTCAGATTGCCTTGTACTCCAGAGTCTGAAAGATCATCAGCGGTTAATGCTTTGTAACAGTCATCCAGTCTATCGCGAAAAGCATCAGCCATGGCAACCAGTTTTACATTCTGTTTGCTCTGCAGTGCCTGAAGTGCAGCGCCTGTGCCTCTTCCTCCACAACCAATCAGTGCAATTTTTATTGCATCGTTGGCTCCTGAAAAGAAATTGGCATTGCTCATCATAGGAGCAGCAAGTACTCCTCCGGAGATGAGTCCTGTTTGCTTAACGAATTTTCTACGGCTGTGACCGGAGAGAGAAAAGTTCTTTTGCATCATTATTGTTTTAAGGTTTATTTACCGAGATACAATTTATAAAATTTTTCGGCTTCTTCCGCTGTGGGTTGAGAAATTGGTCTCACGATCCTGAATCCCACAAATGCACCATCGGTTAGCCACCAGCGACTTTTTGGAATTTGCGGATCTCTTTTGTTCCAGCTTACATCCGAGAATTGTCTGGTTGACACTTTCAGTAAGGTTGCGTCGTCAAGATAAGAACCTCCGCGAATACTTCTTGGATACCTGGCGGTAGGCTGAATGTTCGGATTTACAGGGGCGTCGCCGATTTTTTTAAAATATTCAGGTTCATATTGGTCGGCTGTCCATTCCGCAACATTACCAAGCATATCATACAGTCCCCAGGCGTTGGGCTTTTTCAATCCCACCTTCTGATATTTATTTTTGCTGTTTGTTTTGAACCAGGCATATTGTCCAAGTTGTGCAGCATCATTGCCAAAAAAATAATTGGTCTTGCTTCCTGCTCTGCAGGCATACTCCCACTCAGCTTCTGTTGGTAGTCTGTAGAATACCCCTGTGTTTTTGTACAGCCATCTGCAAAACATCATGGCGGCATCCACGCTCATGCTGTTCACAGGAAATCCTCCATCCTTTCCCATGTTCCAGCTCAGATCGATATACTGTGCTGTTGGCCTGGTCACTGCATCCACCTTGGAGCCTTGTGAGGTTGATGCATCTCTGAAGAATACATTGAACTGATCATGGGTGATCTCGTAAATACCCATCCAGAAATCAGCAACCTCAACGGTCTTTGAAGGTTTCTCATTCGGTTTGGACGATGCGTTATTTCCCATCTGGAAATTACCGCCTTTGATGGATACCAGTTTTATCTTGAGGGTTGAGTTTGGCAGTGGAACTTCTTCATAAACAAGTGCTTGCTGGGCCAGAGAAGTAGCGGGCAAGAAATGATTCATGCAGATCAGTAGGATAATTATTCTTTTCAATGCTCATTATTTGATGCAATTTTAACTAAATTGTTGTTTGTAAACTATTTTATATTAACCCAAATTACTCACTGAATGGAACGCAGAACATTTCTTAAAAATGCATCATTGGCAGGAGCCGGAACAATTCCTGCGGTATCCGCACTTTCAAATCCTAACAGTATGACAGAAGCAGGCAAGCCCTTTAATATGAACTATGCTTTCCATGACGGAATGTTTTCTGCGCATGCAGGTGATAATTTTATCGATCAGATCAAGTTTGCACATGGACATGGTTTTCGTTCCATTGAAGACAATGGCATGATGGGCCGTACACCGGAAATGCAATCGCGCATCGGTGAAACACTGGCCAAGCTGGGTATGCAAATGGGCGTCTTTGTGATCACCTCAAATGGTTGGCATTGGTCTATGAGTCTTGCTACGGGAAAAAAAGAATTCAATGATCTGATCGTAAAGGATTGTAAGGTGGCTGTTGAAGTTGCCAAACGTACCAATGCAAAATGGATGACAGTTGTACCGGGAAATTTTGATCGTTCTCTTCCGATGGATATTCAAACGGCTAATGTTATCGATGGACTCAGGCGTGGTGCGGAGATCCTGGAAAAGCATGGTCTTGTAATGGTGCTTGAGCCTCTCAGTGATAATCCTGATCTTTTCCTGCGTTTTTCCACGCAGACCTACATGATCTGTAAAGCCGTTAACAGTTCTGCCTGTAAGATCTTGTTTGATATGTATCACATGCAGAAAAATGAGGGCAACATCATCAAGAATATTGATCTGACCTGGGATGAGATCGGATATTTCCAGATCGGTGACAATCCCGGCCGTAATGAGCCAACAACGGGAGAAATGAATTATAAAAATATTTTCAAACACATCCATACAAAAGGTTTCAAGGGAATACTTGGTATGGAGCATGGTAACTCACTCCCAGGCAAAGAGGGTGAACTCGCGCTGATCAAAGCATACAGAGATTCTGATGCTTTCCTCTAGCAGATAATTATTCGAACTTTTGTGCTGCCCAGGTGTTTTAATAACATGAAAAGGGCAGCATTTTTTTTTCTGTTATTTTTTTGTATCGAGGGCTTACATGCGCAATCTGCCAGTGAGATCGTCTCTGTTCTGAAGAGTAAGCTCGATGCGGTGAAAGACTACGAAGCAGTTGGTAAATTGAAGACTGATGTGGCTTTTCTCAAGATACCGATCTCCAATGTTCGCATTTATTATAAATATCCTGATCTGCTCAGGATAAAGAAAGATGGAGGCATCTCTGTATTGCCCAAGGGAGGAATCAGGATCAGCATGAATTCACTGATCACTGAAGGTAAATACACGGCCATTTCAGCAGGTAGAACAAATTGGAAGGGAACTGATCTTGCCATGATCAAACTTGTTCCGGATGGAGAATCTTCTGATATCGTTATCACGACTTTGTATGTTGATGATAAATTGATGTTGATCAGAAAAACCATCACTACCACAAAAGACAATGGAACCTATGAGATGGAAATGGAGTATGGTAAATATGCCAAATGGGGGTTGCCTGATAAAGCGGTGATGATCTTCAGTACGAAGGATTATAAACTTCCCAAAGGTATCACGTTTGAATACGAGGCAAGCATAGCCAATAAGAACAAGTCAACAGATCCTCCTTCAAAACAGGGAAGGGTAGAGATCATCTATGCATCTTACTTGATAAACAAGGGATTAAACAGCGAAGTGTTCGCAACTAATTAGTCATGTAAAAAAAAGGTGTACATATCGTCTATGTACACCTTTTTTATTGGGGTGATATTAAAATCTAATTCCCAGCGATAGACCTGCCCTGATGCCAGCCCAGGGGCCATCAAAACTGATCGTTGCGCTGTTGGCAGTAACTGAAAATGTTTCTTCAACAAGTGGGATATCAATATCTCTCAGTGTATTCAATAGATCGTCCTGCTCTGCCTGGCTTAAGGCTACAGAAGAAATTCCCTGAAGTTTACCACTGCCGGAACCATAATGTGGACCAAGAATGAACCAATCCAGGCAAATGTTCTTGCCAAGCGCCCATTGTGCTCCAATCATCAAACCGAAGCTGTTACCCTTGATATTACCTTGTAATCTCATGGTCTCTGTGCCACCTCCATTTCCTTCGAATTCTAGATCAATTCCAGATGCCTTGAAGTTTCCATTTCTGTAAAATGGTGCGATGTAAAATCCTCTGCCATACCCTTTCTTACCCAGATAGAACCTTATCTCAGGTGTGATAGCAGTGTTTGACAATCGGAGAGA
>JBKCFW010000182.1:0-14459 GCA_046303675.1 bacterium | reverse complement strand
GCTCCCTCTTACCTAAAAGATTCAGATTTGGTCCGTTGATTATAGCGATCTTTTTCACGAGTTAGTTATTGTTGATCAATGCGATGAAGTCATCGAAGAGGATGAACCCTTACATAAGCTCCACGATCAGCAATACACTGAATAATATTGCGCTTTACACCAAAATCCAAGACAGCAATGCGAATTGGCGCATTTGGATCTCCCAAATGATATACTTCATTTGTTGAAACTAAAGAAGCGAGCTCTAGGCCTTCCATTGAGGGTACTTTTTTAACAGCTTCCTTCAGAGATTCAACATCTAAATTTTCAGAGGATATGATACAGTTCATTGCTCCCTTTTCTCTAATGTGGGTAACAAGTGCACGGGTATCAACATCTTCAATAGCAACCACTTTTTGTTCCAAGAGGTAATTCTGGAGTGAATCACTGGCCATGATCCGGCTGTATTTCTCTTCAAGATTTCGACCGATCAATCCTTTTATTTTAACGGTGTTGCTTTCAACATCTTCGGCTTTGACACCATAATTCCCTGTATGTACGTTATTCATGATAAGTACCTGACCATAGTAACTTGGGTCTGTAAATACCTCCTGATAACCTGTCATACCAGTGTTAAAGCAAAGTTCCCCAGAGGTTGTTCCGATCATTCCGAAGGAACGACCATGAAAAACCATACCATCTTCAAGCACAAGTACTGCAGGAAGTGATTTTATTTCTTGATTTGGCATGAAGGTTAAGTTAGGTGCAAAATAAAAAAGGCAGAATCAAATGACCTGCCTTTATTGAAATAATTTATCAACATTTTTTTATTCTGAAGCAGTTGAAGTTTCGGAAGCTTGAGAGTCGTCAGCAGCAGGTGCCTTTTCTTCTTCAGCGGTTGAGGCCTTCTTCTTGCTGGCAACTTTTCTTCTTGTCTTCTTAGCAGGTGCAGCAGCTTCGCCTTTACCTTTTCCGTATATCTCGTTAAAATCAACCAATTCGATCATTGCTCTTTCAGCATTGTCACCCAAACGGATGCCGAGCTTGATGATCCTGGTGTATCCACCTGGGCGATCGGCAACTTTTGGACCAACAACCGTGAAGAGTTCTTTCACAGCAGCCTTATCTTGGAGGTGTGAGAAAACCAGTCGATGATTGTGCATGATCTGATCTGCAGAATCAGCCTTTTTTGTTTTAGTGATCAAAGGCTCAATGAATGTACGAAGTGCCTTGGCTTTTGCAAGGGTCGTAACAATGCGCTTATGTGTAATAAGCTGTGATGCCATGTTGCTCATAAGGGCAACGCGGTGTGACTTTGTACGTCCTAAATTGTTGATTTTGTCTCCGTGACGCATGACTGTTTGTTTTTACGCTGTACCGTGTCAGGAATTACAGCTGTTTTAAAATCAGGTTACCCTGTTGTTTACTAAAATTCTTCTACATCGATACCCAACTTGGCGAGGTCCATTCCAAAATGAAGTCCCCTCTCCTGAAGTACCTGCTCAATTTCAGAAAGTGATTTCTGTCCAAAGTTTCTGAATTTCATCAGATCTTCTTGTTCATACTGCACCAATTGGCTTAAACTGTTGATCTTAGCAGCTTTAAGACAGTTAAATGCACGAACAGAAAGATCTAGATCCTCTAATGGAGTTTTTAACACCTTTCTCAATTGAAGCGTTTGCTCATCCACCATATCTTCTTTCTTCTCTTCTTTATTGTCGAAAGTGATATTCTCATCGGTGATGATCATCAAATGCTGTATCAATATTCTAGAAGCTTGCTTCACTGCTTCCTCAGGATGAATAGTACCATCAGTAACCACATCGAGCAGTAATTTTTCAAAATCGGTCCTTTGCTCTACACGTGTATTTTCGATAGCATACTTCACATTCTTTATCGGAGTGTAAATTGAATCGATGGGAATATATCCAAAAGGAGCATCTTTAACTTTGTTTTCATCGGATGGCACATATCCCCTTCCTTTGGTGATGTGCAACTCGATATTGAGTTTTGCTGAAGGATCCATTGAACAGATCAACAACTCTGGATTCATTACTTGGAATGTCCCAGTTACTTCGTCGATCATCCCTGCAGTAAACTCAGATTTTCCCTTGATGGAGAGTGTCAGTTTTTCACTCTGTACATCATGGTCAAGTATTTTTTTAAACCTGATCTGTTTAAGATTCAGGATGATTTCAGTTACATCTTCAACCACGCCCTTAAGGGTGGCAAATTCATGGTCAGCGCCCTCGATGACAATGCCTGAAATGGCATAACCTTCTAATGAGCTGAGAAGTACTCTGCGGAGGGCATTACCAATAGTAACACCATATCCTGGTTCTAGTGGACGGAACTCGAATTGAGCTTCAAAATCATTTGCTTTCTGAAGAACTATTTTGTCCGGCTGCTGGAAATTTAAAATGGCCATATTTAAATTTCTTTTTATTTGTTAAATCCCGAATTAACGGGGAAACGGGTGATATGAATACCTGAATGCAATTTTTGCATCAGGAGGATTACTTAGAATACAATTCAACGATCAATTGCTCCTTGATGTTTTCTGGAACATTTTCCCTTTCAGGATAAGCAATGAACGTACCTGAGAGTTCAGCTTCGTTGAAGTCAACCCATCCAATTTTTGGATTTCTAGGTCTCATCAACGCTGCCAGACTTGCATTTGCCCTGCTCTTGTCAGCTACAGATACAACATCCCCTGGCTTCAATTGGTAAGAAGGGATGTTAACCACTGTATCATTTACCATGATATGCTTGTGAGCAACAAGCTGACGAGCACCAGGACGTGAAGCAGAGAGACCCATACGGTAAACGGTGTTGTCCAAACGCGCTTCAAGCAACTTGATCAGGTTTTCACCGGTTACACCCTTGAGACGAGCTGCCTCATCAAATGTTTTGCGGAATTGACGCTCCAACAAACCATATGTGTATTTCGCTTTCTGTTTTTCTTTTAGCTGCACTGCATATTCGCTGGGCTGCTTTCTCTTACGTGAAGCTCCGTGCTGCCCGGGAGGAACACTGTTCTTGTCGAGATACTTCGCATTGCCAAGGATCGGCTCTCCGAACTTTCTGCAAATTTTTGTTTTGGGACCTGTGTAACGTGCCATAAAAATTGATTTGATTTTTTAAGTTTGACAATGGATTATAAAAAAATCATAAAACTGAATCCACTGCCTGTTATTGAAATAGTGAATTAAACACGACGTTTTTTAGGAGGACGGCAACCATTGTGTGGCAAAGGTGTAATATCCTTGATCATGACAACCTCAATCCCTGAGTTTGCAAGTGCACGAATTGCACCTTCTCTTCCTGATCCCGGACCTTTTACATACACATCCACACGCTTCAAACCAGCATCAATCGCAACTCTTGCAGCGTCTTGTGCAGCCATTTGTGCGGCATAAGGCGTGTTTTTCTTTGATCCCCTGAAGCCCATTTTACATGCACTGCTCCATGAGATGACCTGACCACTTTTATTTGTCAAGCTGATGATGATGTTGTTAAATGTGGCATTGATATGGGCATCCCCGAAACTATCAACCTTTACCACCCTTTTCTTTGCAGCTGCTTTTGCGCTGTTTTGTTGTGCTTTTGCCATAAAATTTTAAATAGGTACTCAAAAAATGTGATCCTTTCAGACCCTGTTCACCCCTCGCCTGCACCCAGTTTCCGGCGATGAACAGTCAAATTAATGGTGCATATATTAAATTAGAGAGTTAGCAGTGCTAATTCCCCAATTTTAATTACTTCTTAGCTGCTTTTTTCTTTCCGGCAACTGTCTTTCTCTTACCCTTCCTGGTACGAGCATTCGTCTTCGTACGCTGACCTCTTACTGGCAGCCCTTTACGATGACGTAGTCCGCGATAGCAGGCAATATCAAGCAATCGCTTGATTGACATTTGAACCTCAGAACGGAGTTGCCCCTCTACCTTAAACTCATTGGTAATGATATTTCTGATTGAAGTCAGTTCATCATCATTCCACTGGTTTACTTTCTTGTTTACATCTATTCCTGCTTTCCCCAAAATATACTGGGCGGTAGAAAGACCAATGCCATAGATGTAGGTGAGACCAATCTCTCCTCTTTTGTTCTTCGGCAAATCAATACCTGCGATACGAGCCATAAATGATTATTGTGTTTATACTTGTTATATAGATGAATTAACCCTGACGTTGCTTGTAACGTGGGTTCTTTTTGTTGATCACATACAGTTTACCTTTTCTGCGCACAATCTTGCAATCAGCGCTGCGTTTCTTGATGGATGCTCTTACTTTCATATACCTGTTTTTTGCTCCTCGAGGAGCTATTATTTATTTATACCTGAATATAATTCTTCCCCTGGTTAAGTCATACGGACTCATTTCAACACCTACCTTGTCACCAGGAAGGATTCGTATGTAATGCATCCTCATTTTACCAGAAATTGTGGCCAATATCTCGTGCCCGTTTTCCAGTTTGACTTTGAACATAGCATTGCTTAATGCTTCTGTTATATTACCATCCTGTTTAATGAGCGCTTGTTTAGCCATACTTTTTGGGAGCGCAAAGATAAGAGAATCAGTATAATTATAAAAATATCTTTGCGATATTTTGACCAAAAATGCAAGAGGATAGGCTCATCAATGATTAAAAACTATTGTATACGGGCCAATAGAATTTAATATATTGATTTTCAATTACTTAAAAAGAATGTGGCCTACATACCCGGGAAAAGTGACCTGCCGATGATATCTCCTCTGAAAGGCCAAGGCACTGCAGCTAGGATAAGTATCAGCGCCAATATAAAATAGCGTAACGCTTTTTTGAATTTGACACTGTCTTCAACCTGTTTCTTTGACATTCCATAACCTAGGGTTATGAAGGTGATGGCCAGCAACATGGATATTGGGTGCTCTACCTGGAAAAAACGAAGAAATGGATCTTTCATTGTGGAGCTGCCCTCTGGTTTTACATAACTGAGCAAACCATACCTGCCAATCAACCACTGATACAACCCCAACAACAAGGTGATGTGTGCGGCAATCATGGTGAACAACCAAGTCTTCTTATCTCCCGCAGTGAACTTTCTGCTACCCGCTCCTCCGGTGTAGCTTTTGTATATCGAAAGCAAAAGCAAGATCAATACAACCCAACGAAGTAAATTATGTAAATGCAACAATCCGGTTTCCATAAAAAGTTATTTATTGGTATCAAAAGTAACAGAACGCCATCAACAAATGAAATTCAATTGAAAAATTAATCTTGCACTTCATTCTCTTTATCTTGCAGGATGCCTGCACTAAGTTTTAATGTGGAAAAAACAGACCCTTTCTCACAAGCAAGGGCCGGTACCATCACCACTGACCATGGCACGATTCAAACTCCCATTTTTATGCCAGTGGGAACTGCTGGTACGGTGAAAGCTATATCCCAGCAGCAGTTGAACGAGAACATAAAAGCACAGATCATTCTGGGCAACACGTACCACCTATATCTCAGACCGGGACTGGAGGTCTTAGAAGGTGCGGGGGGATTACACAAATTCAATCATTGGGATAAACCCATACTCACCGATAGTGGTGGATACCAGGTTTTTTCTTTGGCAGCAAATAGAAAAATAAGTGAGGAAGGTGTGCTTTTTCAAAGCCATATTGACGGTTCAAAACATCTCTTCACGCCAGAACGTGCAATTGATATACAACGAGTGATCGGAGGCGATATCATCATGGCGTTTGATGAATGCCCTCCTTACCCAAGTGATTATGCATATGTAAAAAAATCAATGGAACTAACCCATCGCTGGTTAGACAGGTGTATTGATCGATTTGAACAGACAACATCAAAGTATGGATATACACAGCATCTCTTCCCCATTGTACAAGGCGGCACTGAAAAGGATCTAAGAAAAGCATCCTGTGAATATATCACATCAAAAGATGCAGCGGGAAATGCCATCGGAGGCTTGAGTGTTGGCGAACCAACTGAACTGATCTATGAATATTGCGGATGGTGTTGTGAACACTTGCCAGAACACAAGCCGAGATACCTGATGGGTGTAGGCACTCCTGCTGATCTCCTAGAATGTATTTCACTCGGCGTTGATATGTTTGATTGTGTGATGCCAACAAGAAACGGCAGAAATGCCATGCTGTTTACGACTGAGGGCATCATCAATATTGACAATAAAAAATGGGAGTTCGACTTTGAGGTGATCGACAAAAATCTGTCTAATAATATATCAAACTACTACTCAAAATCCTACCTCAGACACCTGCTGAAGAGTAAAGAGATCCTTGGACTTACCATCGCAAGTATCCAAAACCTGGCATTCTATCTTTGGCTTGTAGAACAAGCAAGAGAAAAGATAATTCAAGGTGATTTCTCCTCATGGAAAAAAGAGATCTTACCGATCATAACAAGACGATTGTAACGATCAAATTTTGATTAATTTAGAATCGTAATTAACACCCATAAAGAGGTATGAAGAAGTCAGGAATATTTATATCAATACTGATCATGCTCGTAACACATGGAAGCGCCCAGGAAAAAAATCTTTTTGAAAAACAACTTTTCGTTGTTGGTGAAGACACGCTGCCCTGCAGGATTCTAACCCCTTTAAATTTTCAGTCAAACAAAAAATATCCGTTGGTGATATTTCTTCATGGCGTAGGTGAAAGAGGAGATGACAATGAAGCTCAACTCACTTGGGGGGCTGATATTTTTTTAGATTCAGTCAACAGAGCAAAATATCCAGCGATCGTTGTATTTCCACAATGCCCGAAAGATGATAAGTGGGCCGAATTCAAGAAAACATCACAAAAAGACAGCACGGGTTATGAGTATACAGAAGACGCTCCAATGAAGAATGCACTCAAATTGGTAGCTGATTTCATTGATACACTCAGAAATTCACAGCAAGTGGACAAGCGTCGGGTGTATATTGGTGGACTGTCAATGGGTGGATTTGGCACTTATGAATTACTATGGAGAAGACCGGAAGTTTTTGCAGCTGCCTTTCCAATCTGTGGTGCAGTTAATCCGGCTAAATTAAAAAGCTTTAGAAAAGAGTTGCCGATATGGCTATTTCATGGCGATGAAGATGCAGTCATCCCGGTTTCAAATTCAAGACTGATCTATAATAGCTTGCGTACTTCAAACCCAAAGATAAAGTACACTGAATACAAGGATGTCGGCCATGATAGTTGGAAAAATGCTTTCTCTGAACCAGAGCTGCTTTCCTGGTTATTTGCTCAGCGTCTACCAGTTAAAAAATAATCACCACAACGCAATCCTGCATCCCAGCAATAAATTCCTTGTGGCAGAGGGATTATAAAAACGTCCACCAAACGCATTCAAATCATTTCCAAGACTGTAATTAATGTTTGTCAGGTTGTCGACCAACGCAAATAATTCGGTTGCTTTCCTGTAAATATTCCCACGCCAACCGCATTTCAACTGCCACAAACCATATGATTTTGCAAACATTGAATTGGCATCATTCAACGGCACTTTACCTACATGTGTAAGATTGACATTGGAAAAAAAACCATTAAGAAAACTAACCTCAACTGAAGCATTGAAGATAACATCAGGCACACCAGTAAGCTTATTTCCACCAAAATTTTCAAGATTGATCTGATATTCTGAAAATCGAAATTTATTAAGTGTTAATGCAGTCGCAAACTTGAGATATTGAAATGTATTCGATCGAGGTTTGTTGATCATCAGGTAGGAAAACTCATGTTCAAGTCCACGCTGTCTAATTTTACCGGCATTCATAAAATACTCTGCACCTGAAGAGTTGGTCTGGCGCACAATCGCATCATTCAACACAAAATCAAAATATACAAGCGTGGTAAATATTCTACCTTTTAATGCAGATAGCTTTACACCAACCTCTCGATTCCACCCATACTCTGCCTGCAATCCGGCGTAGAGTCCACCTGCTGATGGTCTAACCTCAGCCAGCGTTGGAGATGAATACCCTTTTGAGATCTGTGCATACACACTCATCCCATTGACAGGCTGTAATTGCACTGCCATCCGAGGAAGGATTTGTGGCTTAAAATTTACAGGTACTTTTCCGGTAACAGGTGAACCATATGTACGTTTGATGGAAAAAGCAAAATCATTGATACTGACACCCGATTGCAACGTCAGGATGTCTGACAACTTGATATTTAGCTGAGAAAAAACAAACTGTTGTTTACTTACAATTTGATCTCTAACGCTGTTTTGATCGGGTGATCCTTTGATGTTCCCACTGCTGTCGATGTTGTAGAACCCCTGCTGCGCTTCTATACCATTCACCCAAAGCAATCCTGGTACACGGGCAGATTCATACACGATCTTTGCTCTCAATCCAAGATTATACTCTGCACGTTTTTCATAGTTGGTAATGAAAGGATTTTTATAATCAACCAGAGAACTGCTGAGAGAAGCTACTGTACTCCACTCCTTTGACAACTTATTGTGATGGGAAATTCCCAGCAAGCCCGTCCTGTTGAAAATGCCCGCTTTTTGTTCAACAGCAGAAGGCAGCACAGCAGTCGCAGGTCTTGCCTGTCTTGGATTTGCAAGAACTTGACTGATGTTGAGTCCACCCGGCGTCTGATATCTTAAATCTGAAAGAAGCAGAAAGAAATTGGTACTCGACTTTTCACTTCTCATGATCTTTAAACCAAGTTGTAGATTATTCTTTTGTATTGCACTTTGTTCTCTGTAACCATCTGATTGATTATGCCCTTGGTTTAGTTGAAAATAAATTTGCTTCTTATTTAGTTTATATTGGATCGATTCGTTGAACGTTCCGTACCTGCCACCAGCCATGTTCAACTTGAGCGAACTTGTGTCTTTGGTGCGAAATTGGTCAGCTGTAGATGATGTCAACATAAGACTTCCTCCTGTGCCAGCTCCGTAAAGACTGCCTCCAGGTCCTTTGATCAGTTCAGCTCTTTCAACACTGGTGATATCCAATAAATTCAGGTAGGTATTACCGCCTGCATCAGTAAACATGTAATCATCCACATAAACCTTGATATTTCTGACACCGAAAGGCGAACGCAAGAGACTTCCACGAACTGACAATCGGTAACTTCCTGGAGATCTTTCTTCCATCCTTACTCCTGCTATTGCATTGAATGCAGGCAGTAGTGAGTAGGATGATACTTTTCTTAAATCCGCCGTATTGACGACTGCTATTGAAGCAGGGGCATTGATTAATTTTGAATTTGACTCGAATCCTTTAACGACTACGGAGTCTAGTTGCACCGCTGCAGACTGCTTTTCCTGAGCAAAAGAAAAAGAAACAATAAAACAAACGGCCAGCGTGTAAATAACTCTATGCATACCAAGTTTAAAAAATAATCCTCAAAAAAAAACCCGGCATTACCGGGCTTTCTGTGATCAAACACAAAACTATTTTCTTATGTACATAACTTCCTTTACCAAGCGAACGGTTCTGGCCACATCAGGAAGATAGGCAGCTACAAGATTGGGCGCATAGTGCATCGGAGCATCTGCTGCAGTGATCCTTCTTATTGGGGCATCCAGGAAATCAAAAGCCTCCTTTTGAATCCTGTAACTGATCTCCGAGGAGATTGAAGCAAATGGCCATTGCTCTTCCACAATCACAAGTCTATTTGTTTTTTTAACACTTTCCAAAATTGTCATCCAGTCAAGTGGACGAATGGTACGAAGATCAATAACCTCTGCACTGATACCCTCCTTTTCAAGTTCTTCGGCTGCACCAAGTGCAACCTTCATCATCTTGTTGAAAGAGACAATCGTTACGTCTCTACCAGGCCTTTTTATATCCGCTTTTCCAATGGGTATCAAATACTCCTCTTCAGGCACTTCACCTTTATCACCATACATCACTTCGCTTTCCATGAAAACAACAGGATCATCATCACGAATAGCACTTTTCAAAAGACCTTTGGCATCGTATGGATTTGAAACAGAGATAACCTTTAGTCCGGGGATATTAGCATACATGCTCTCAAATGCTGTCGAGTGTTGAGCTCCTAACTGACCCGCAGATCCGTTTGGTCCTCTGAAAACGATTGGACAACCAACTTGGCCTCCACTCATTGCCAGCATTTTGGATGCCGTATTGAGTATTTGATCAAGCGGAAGAACAGCAAAGTTCCAGGTCATATACTCAACGATGGGCCTCAGTCCATTTTGTGCCGCACCAACTGCAATTCCCGTGAAACCAAGTTCTGCAATAGGTGTATCGATCACGCGCTTAGGTCCAAATTCATCCAGCATACCCTGACTTACCTTGTAGGCACCGTTGTATTCTGCTACTTCTTCTCCCATTAAAAAAACCCTCTCATCTCTCCTCATCTCTTCCTGCATCGCTTCCCTAAGGGCTTCACGAAAAGCAATAATCCTTCCCATACAATGATTTTTTTACTGGCACAAAAGTATTGCATGAAGCGGACATCTGCAAAAGATGTTTCGATCATACAACAGTACATCAGGTTGCTGATAAACAGGCACATTCAGCAATCGTACTGTAGTAATTTCAGGATGTTAGTGAGTCTCTGGTGCGAGTGACCAATGTTCAGGTGATCGCCAAAGTCCGGACAATAAAAGTTCCCTCATAAAGAAAAACTCTTTCGGAAGTTTATCATACATCCTTGAGAACAACTCTTCATGATTCAATATCTCATTTTTCCAGGCTTCCCTGTCCACTTCCATCACTTGCTCATATTGCTCAGGTGTAAATTCAAGATCTCCCCATTCAATATCCTCATACTTGGGCATCCAGCCGATCGGACTTTCAATAGAGGATACTTCTCCCTCAACACGCTCCACGATCCACTTTAACATCCTCATATTTTCTCCAAACCCAGGCCATAAAAACTTACCATTGCTGTCTTTACGGAACCAATTCACACCAAATACTCTAGGCGGGTTGGGTAGGTTACGTCCCAATTGCAACCAGTGATTAAAATAATCTGCCATATGATAGCCGCAGAATGGCAACATTGCAAAAGGATCTCTTCTTACTTTACCAAGTTCTCCAAAAGCTGCTGCTGTGGTTTCTGATCCCATCGTGGCTGCGAGGTAGACCCCAAAATTCCAGTTGAAGGCCTGGTATAGCAAGGGAATGGTAGTGCTGCGTCTGCCACCAAAAACAAAGGCACTGATCGGAACACCTTTGGGATTCTCCCAATCTGGATCAATACTTGGGCATTGATGGGCAGGCGCGGTAAATCTTGCATTGGGATGTGCGACAGGTTTGCCAGAAGCCGGATCATGAAGCTCGCCCCTCCAATTATACACCTTCTCAGGAACTTCTTTTGTCAACCCTTCCCACCAAACATCTCCATCTGGGGTAACACCAACATTTGTAAAAATGCTGTTCCTTGACAATGCAACCATCGCGTTGGGATTTGTATGCGCATTGGTTCCTGGCGCAACACCAAAATATCCATATTCAGGATTGATGGCATAGAGTTTACCATCCTTGCCGGGCTTGATCCATGCAATATCATCTCCTACAGTAGTGATCTTCCAACCCTTCATATCTGCAGGTGGAATAAGCATGGCAAAGTTTGTTTTTCCGCAGGCGCTTGGAAATGCTGCAGCTACATATGTTTTTTTTCCTTTTGGATCTTCAACACCCAAAATCAGCATGTGTTCTGCCAACCAGCCTTCTTCTTTTGCCATGCTGGATGCTATTCTCAAGGCAAAACATTTCTTTCCCAATAAAGCATTACCGCCATATCCGGATCCATAAGATGCAATGGCTCTGTCCTCTGGATAATGAACAATATATTTTGTGGTAGGATTACAAGGCCAGGAAACATCTTTTTGTCCGGGTTCTAAAGGAGCTCCCAACGAGTGTAAACACTTAATATATTCCCCATCCACACCAAGCAGATCAAGTACTTTATTTCCCACCCTCGTCATTATGTGCATGTTGACCACGACGTAGGCTGAATCGGTGATCTGAACTCCAATTTTTGAAAGCGGAGAACCCAATGGTCCCATACAAAAGGGAATAACATACATCGTTCTTCCCTTCATTGATCCCCTAAACAATTCCTTAAGCGTTGCTTTCATTTCCTTGGGATCCATCCAATTGTTCGTTGGCCCTGCATCCTCTTTCCTTCGGCTGCATATGAATGTTTTATCCTCCACACGTGCTACATCACTGGGATCCGAATTGCAGGCGAAGCTATTTGGCCAACGCTGCTCGTTAAGTCTCGTAAATGTACCCCTCTCCACAAGCTGATTACACAAGTCCTGGTACTCCTCAGATGAACCATTGCACCAATAAACATCCTGAGGCTGACACAACGTTGTCATTTCTTCAACAAAATTTTTAAGATCGCTATTTCTGTTCATGGTAAACACGATATGAGAGTTAGAAAAAAGGAAGGGATCAACGACAAAAAATCAGACCCATAAAGTTAACATTTTGTTGTGGGTAAACCATGCACCACATACAACAAAAAAGATGTCTGATAATCAAGCGATAAGTAACTAAAAAGTAATAAATTGAGAACATAAAATTTGCTCTCAAAACCTAATGCCTGATCCGTATGAAATTGCCATTAAATAAAAAATTTCTTGTAAGCGCATTTGCTATCATTATTGTTGGAATAACAGCCTATTTCATCACTTCAGGAAAACAAGGCGAAGAAGGCGGTGTGCCTGATGTAGTGGACTTCAACTTCCATGTCAGACCCATCTTGTCTGACAAATGTTTTAAATGCCATGGTCCGGATGCCAACAAAAGAGAAGCAAACCTCAGACTTGATACCGAAGAAGGTGCCTATGCTGCACTCAAAGAAGATCCTTCCCAACATGTGGTCGTTCCGGGTGACCCGCTCAACTCTGCACTTTACATGCGACTCATCTCCTCAGATACTGCTGAGGTCATGCCTCCTCCTTCAGCAAAACTCCCCCCCCTCTCCAAAACAGAAATAGAAATTCTGAAAAAATGGATAGCCCAGGGTGCTAAATATAAAAAGCATTGGTCTTTCATTGCACCCACCAGACCAGAGGTTCCAAAAGTGGATACTGATATTGAACCCTTGAACCCTATTGACAATTTCATATTTGCAAAACTTGAGCAAAAGGGATTGGAGCCAAGTGAACAAGCGGAAAAGGAAGTACTGCTGAAGAGGGTTTCAATGGATATCACCGGTTTGCCGCCGACAGTAGAACAACAAGAAAAGTTCTTGAATGATAATTCACCCAATGCGTATGAAAAAATTGTTGATGAACTGCTTGCCAGCAAGCACTATGGAGAAAAAATGGCCATCCAATGGCTAGACCTTGCGAGATATGCCGACAGTCACGGCTACCAAGATGATAGTTACCGCACTATGTGGCCTTGGCGTGATTGGGTGATCCATGCATTCAATCAAAATTATCCCTTCTCTAAATTTATAACCTGGCAACTTGCCGGGGATCTTCTTCCAAATCCAACGAGAGAACAATTGCTTGCTACAGGCTTTAACCGCAATCACAAAATCACACAAGAAGGTGGTGTGATTGAGGAAGAATATAGAATAGAATATGTGACTGACAGAACGAACACTTTTGGAAAGGCTTTTATGGCCATTACACTTGAGTGCTCAAAATGCCATGACCATAAATATGATCCAATATCCCAGAAAGAATATTTCAGCATGTTCGCATTCTTCGACAGGGTTCCTGATCAAGGACTTGCTGACAACCTCTCTCTCTCCTCTCATGCAGATCCCCCTCTAATGAAAATCACCTCAAAAGAGGTTGACAGCTTACTGACGTTCATCAATAAGAAGGATACGGGCGAAGTTAAAGTTATGGTGATGCAAGACAGTATTGATATCCGCAAAACACGCCTGCTTAGAAGAGGAGCATATGATCAGCCTTCCGATACAGTTGACATGGGAACTCCAAACGCAATACTTGCATTTAATACCACCAAATATGAAAGGAATCGTCTTGGTTTGGCAAAGTGGATGCTAGCACCTGAAAACCCATTGACTGCAAGAGTGTTTGTTAACAGAATTTGGAATGAATTTTTTGGAAGAGGATTGGTAAAAACAGTCGGAGATTTTGGGATGCAAGGTGAACTGCCCTCTCATCCTGAACTGCTCGACTGGCTCTCGGTTGAGTTCAGAGAAGGTGGATGGGACATAAAAAAACTTGTAAAGCTGATCGTTACTTCTGCTACCTACAAGCAAACCACCAAACGAACTCAAAAAGTTTATCAGATCGATCCTGAAAATAAGTATTACAGCTTTTTCCCCAGACTCAGGCTGGGTGCTGAGCTTCAGCGTGACCTGGTGTTGAGTTCAACTGGATTGCTCAATCCGGAGATCGGCGGACCAAGTGTTAAGCCTTACCAACCTAAGGGCGTCTGGGAAGCTACAACATCTGGTCGCGGTGAGTTAGCGATGTATCAGCAAGATGGCGGAGATAAACTCTACCGCAGAGGTCTTTATACCTTCATCAAACGTACTGCTCCCCCACC
>JBKCFW010000181.1:0-21283 GCA_046303675.1 bacterium | reverse complement strand
GTTAGCATGTCTCCACCTGTGTTTGCGCCTGTTTCAACCTTGATGGCAAGGTCAGTAAGATTTACTTCCTGCAAAAGGTTTGCCTTCATGTTCATTGCTTTCGCTGCTCCCTCTCTGAGTCCACCTTTTGGAGAAACCTTGTTGGTCATCAGGTTCAACTCACCGCCATTGCTGTAGTAAATTTCACTTGGATTTTCATCACCATGGTGCATTCTCGACATGAATACTACCTGGAAGCCTTTTGACAGATCATCGGCCGGACCATACTCGAATACTGCTGTTGTGGTATCCCAGTTTCTTCTTCCATCTTTCCACTGATATACTCCACCATTGGCCACCACGCTTCTTGGATGTTTCAATCCGGTGAACCAATGCACGGTATCAATTTGGTGACTCATCCATTGTCCAGGCATTCCTGAAGAATAAGGCCAGAAGAGGCGATACTCAAGATATTTTCTTGGGTCAAACTTTTCATAAGGACGATTCATGAGATATCGATTCCAGTCGAGATCTTCTTCTCTGCATTTAGCTACGAGGTTTGGCCTTCTCCATCTACCAGGTTGGTTCACATTCCAGGTCAGTTCAACCATGGTGATGTCACCAAACTCTCCGGATTGTATATACTTAGCTGCAGCCTCATAATTTCCACCTGACCTGCGTTGTGATCCAATGGTAATGATCCTGTCAGATTCCTTTGCAGCTTTCAATGCTGCTCTGTTATCTTCCATGGTTTCAGCAAATGGTTTTTCAACATAGATGTCTTTATTCGCTTTCAGTGCTTCAATAGTATGCAGGGCATGTTGAAAATCTGCAGTTGAAATAAACACAGCATCGATATCTTTCAAGGCATATAGCTCTTCGTTGTTTTTGCATCCTACAATGTCATGCTGAAACTTATCTTTTAAGAACGCAACTCCCTCTTCACGACGAACTTTCCAAATATCAGAAACAGCAACAATGTCAAAGTTGAGCTCTTTGTAGTGTTGCATAAATGCTGGGATGTGTGATCCTCTGTTTCTGTCTGAAAATCCTACAACTCCAACACGCACCCTGTCATTCGCGCCAATGATGTTACCATAGGATTTTGCTGAAAATCCCAATGAAGCAAATGCTGTAGCTGCGGTTGCCTGTGCTGTTTTTTTGATGAATGTTCTGCGGTGGGTCATATTTAGTTTTTTAATTCAGAGATGTATTTATTTTATGAGAACAACCAAGATTCCTCTTTCGTTAGTCAATTATAGCTCTTTTATTTTGATGCTTTTGAAAGATACTTTTGTGCCGTGTTCCTGTAAAAGTATTCGTCCTTTAGGTGCCATGCCAAAATTCTCCCATTGTTTATACTTGCTTCTTGCTACCAATGCATTGTAAATGGGGGTTCCACGCTGGTATTCAACCATTTTCCATCCATTGAGCCAATGTTCCACCTTGCCATCGGGGAATGATACAATTCTTCCTCTGTTCCATTCTCCGATTGGAAGTTTATCTCTTCTTGGGGCGTTTGGATTGAGACCGGGAGCAGCGGGTATCAGGTCATATAGTGAAGCCAAGGTTCTGTTGCCAATCGATCCTGCTTTTGCATCCGGGTGCTTGTCGTCATCCAAGAGTTGATACTCCAGTCCAATCGCAGAGCCACTGTTTTTTTCTTTCTCAGTAACATAATATTTAACTCCAGAGTTAGCGGTGTCTGTAAGCTTGAATTCGAATTGAAGATCAAATGCAGCAAATTCTTTCTCAGTTACGATATCTCCTCCATTTGAAGATTCTGCTCCTGAACCAGCACCTACGATGAGTTCTCCATCAGCGATGCTCCATATATTATCAGGGAAATGATCTTTGTTTGCTCCTCGCCATCCTGCTGTTGTTTTACCATCCCATAGCAAGGTGTAGCCTTGCGCTAACTCTTCGGATGAGATATTATTCTTTAGCAGGTTCACAACAAAGATGTTGTCGGATGGACTAGGTTTTAGGTTCTTTGTTTTGATCCGAATGTTTCTCCAATGAATTTCTTTGCCAGCTTCTTCTTTGTTGCCGATTGAATGAACTTGTAAGGCGATGAAGCCTTTTGTTGTCTTGTCGTCAACCACATATGCACAGGGTGTTCCATTTACCCATGTTCTTATCGTATTACCAATACATTCAATACGATAATGGTTCCAATCTCTTGGTTTGAAAGCTTTTTTGGCTGCTGTATTATATTCGAGTGTATAAAGCCAACCTCTTCTCGATTCATCATAGATTCCCCCACTCCATGCTCTGGGGGATGGGTCCACTTCCATCTGGTATCCATATACATAATCGACTTCCTTATTCCCGTCAGTATCTTTTCTTGGTACACCACCTTCACTTCTGAATTGAATTCCAGAATTCATATTTCCGGTAAGTCTTAATTCAAGCTCCAATATAAAATCACCATATATTTTCTCGGTTGCAAGAAATGAATTTCGCTCACCATACACGGTGGTGCCAACGATCATACCATCTCTAGCTTGATATCTTGCTTTCCCATTATATTGTATGAAGCCCTTCAGGTCTTTTCCATTGAATAGCGATTCCCATTCATTGGTTTGCCCTTGTGCGTACGAAGCAAGAAAAAAGCCTAGGAAGAAAAACTGGTTAATAATTTTTTTCATGTGATGTCTTTTAATTGAGCTTTAATTCATTCCTCTTAAAATGCCTAATTGAAGTCCTCTCAACTCAGCCAATCCACGCATTCTACCTATGCAAGAGTATCCTGGATTCGTAACTTTATTTAGGTCATCCATCATCTGATGTCCATGGTCCGGCCGAAACGAGATCTGATTTTCTACTCCCTGTTGAATGATGAGCAGTTCTTTTAACACTGCATACATATCACTATCTCCACCCAGGTGATCAGCTTCATAGAAGTTGCCTTGTGAATCTTTTGTTACATTTCTAAGATGAACAAAGTGAATTCGGTTTCCTAGTTTTTTTGCCATGGATGGCAGATCATTTTTTGGATTGGCTCCTAATGATCCAGTACAGAAACAAATTCCGTTACTCTTGTTTGGAACTGCATTCACTATATATTCCAGGTCTTCTTGATTTTTTACAATTCGGGGTAGTCCCAATATATCACATGGAGGATCATCCGGATGAATGGCAAGTTCCAATCCAAGCTCATCACAAAGTGGTGTGATCTGTTGCAAGAAATAGACCAGGTTGTTTCTCAAATCAGCTGAAGTAATATGATGATACCTGGATAATTTTTTTCTCATGGCTTCTACCGTGATTTTTTCTTCTCCCGGTATACCAAACATCACAACCCCCGCAAGATCATTCAACTCTTTTTCACTATATGAAGCATGTCTCTTTTTTGCCTCACTGATTATTTCTTGCGTGTAGTCCTTTTCGGCATGCTCTCGTTTTAAGATGTATACATCAAATACGGCCAAGTCTACCCAGTTAAAATAAAGTGCTTTTGATCCATCGGGCATCACATAATCAAGATTGGTTCTGGTCCAGTCGTTCACAGGCATGAAGTTGTATGTAATGACCCGGAGCCCCGCCTTTGCCAGATTCCGCAAGCTTTCCTTATACTTGTCTATCCATAGCTGATAGTCGCCTGATCTTGTTTTTATTTCCTCATGGATAGTTACGCTTTCTACAACATCCCAAGTGAGCCCGTAAGATTCAATTAGCTTTTTTCTTTCGACGATTTCTTCATAGCTCCATACTTCTCCATGTGGCACATGGTGCAAAGCGGTTACTATTCCAACAGCACCTGTTTGCTTAACATCTTGTAGTGTTACCGGATCATTTGGTCCAAACCACCTCCATGTTTGTCTAAGTTCTTTCATGATGTCCAATTTTTAATTGCATTAAGTTCTGTCCCTTAATTTATTTTTTTACTATTCTCAAAGAAACGCCACCGCTTGCTTTCAAATCAAACGAAAGTGCTTGATTTGATTTTACAGCCCTTTGCTCAACCTTAACATGGGTAGCGGTTTTAATCTCTGGACCTCCATCTGAATAAATGTAGGCTATATACGTTGCATTGCTGTCTAGAAATGATAAAGGAATTTTTATAGATCTGGATTCACTATTGGTTATGGCACCAATATACCATTCACTTCCACTTCGCCTTGCCACTGTAATGTATTTACCAATCTCACCTTGCAAGACTTTTGTATCATCCCAGGTTATAGGTAGATTGTCCCATAATTCTATTTCAGGTTCTTGCTGATATCGATCAGGACCATCATAGCAATATAAAGGTGGAAGGGGATTGAAAAATACAATGGGCAAGGATAGGCGATGAGCAAATGTTGTACCGGTTGTAGTGTAATAAGCTAATGTAAAATCAGCCGGACCTGCAATAAAACGAGTAAACGCCAAATGGGTATCATGGGTTGCGTCTGGAGTCATTTCACTTAAGATTCCTTCCGCTGATATCAAGTTAGGATATGTTCTGCTATATCCTGTGGGCCGATACTCATCATGTATGTCAACCAGCATTTCATATTGAGCACATTTCCTGACTGCTTCATGCAGCCAAGTTGTCCAGAATTGAGACCCCACTTGAACGAAACCAAATTTGATTCCTTTGATTCCCCATTTCTTAAAGACTGGTAAAATGTCATCCAATTGCCGCAATAAATGTTTTTGATTCACGTAAAGCCATACTCCTATGCCCCGCTCTTTACCATACTTTACCACCTCTTCTATATCCAAACTTCCATTCGTAGCATATCCCACAGTGTCAGCAGCTACTCTTGTGGCATCACTTTTATCACCACCCTCAAAGCCATACCAGCCCGCATCAATATTTATGTATTGCATTTTTCTTTTAACTGCGTAATCTATAGCGGCCTTGCTGCCCTTAGTTGAATTGGTAAGATCCCACATTATTTTACCCGGCTTAATCCAGGAAACATCTTTAATAGCAGAAGGCTGATTCAGATTTAACATGATAAAATTATTCTCTAACAACTGACCAGGTTGCTCTGCCGCCATAACAACTCGCCATGGGCTCGAGAATGTGATGATATTTTCTACTGGACCATAAAGTTTACATGCAATGGTATTTGCTTTTTTATCACTCACGACGAATTTAGTCCTTGCAAAGTCAACCAGTGCAGCTTCGGCTAAACATGCATAAAGTCCATTTGGCAGTTCTAACGTCAATGGTCGTTCACATTCATCAGGCCAATTCGATAAGGGAAGTAGTTGATAGAGGGATTGGGCATAATCAGTAAACCATGCTTTTGTATGTTCAGGCAAAGTAAATTCTGTTAGTTCATTATCTATCTTATCTGACTGATCAGCCCCTTGCTTTAATATTTCCATCAGATTATATCGAAACGCTACACCTTCGTTGTAAGCTCGCACTTCAAGATCAATTTCCCTATCAAAGCAATACAGACAATCACCGGTACTTTTGATCAACCGGATATTTAGTTGATTGTAGTTGTCTCTTATGCTTTTTCGCTCCCCCAACACAGGATTCCATACAGTATCTTTTTTACTGCTTGTGACTTCTTTCAATCTAAGCCCATCAGAAAATCTGCCTATACCAAGCGCTGAGGAAAGTATGATTGGCTTTGTTTTGTAATTCATCGTCCATGATAACTTTCCATCCGCTAGCACAATCTCACTCTGTATTTTCCCATCGGGAGACTGAATAATTATTTTTTCCTGCGCATAAATTGAAGAACTAAGAATCAACATCAAAATGCTGATGTATGCATGGGTGAGTTGGGCAGAGAGAAGTTTAAACTTATTTGACAGCATTAATTTATTATTCGACTAAATTTTACAATATTTTTGAAATGACTAATTACTTTTTGGCTACCGTTTTTATTTTCTTATTGGCTAAGCATTGGAAATTCTATTGTGTACTGAAGTATAATAGGACTGGCTTGAAATATATCATCAAGCCTATTTTTCTTCATTATTTTTTAGAAATCTCCAATTTGTAAATTAAGTAAAAAAAAGTCTTCCAGGAATAGAAGTTATACACGAATTGCCATTGGGATTTGTCAGTATTTTCGTCGTGAGGTCACTCAAAATTCTGTATATTCAACAATGCACAAATTCACTTATCTTACTATATTTCAAGAGCATGAAGTCTAAAGCTATTGGTTATCGTTGGACAATCGCTTCTCTGTTATTTTTTGCCACCACGATTAATTATCTGGATCGTCAGGTATTGAGTCTACTCTTCCCTATGTTGCAGGATGAGTTTGGGTGGACGAATTCTCAATACGCGAACATTGCATCGGCTTTTCAATTCACTTATGCTATTTCACTGCTTTTTGCCGGAAGGGTAATTGATAAATTGGGAACCAAAAATGGATTTGTGCTTGCTATAGTTGTTTGGTCAGTTGGCGCTATCATCCATGCTGCCGCGATACCAATCGGACAATTGCTATTACCTGCGATGGGATGGATCGGACTAGCTGCGGTACCAGTTTCTGTGTTGGGTTTTATTTTTTCCAGATCATTACTTGCCTTAGGTGAAGCCGGTAATTTTCCTGCTGCTATCAAAGTTACGGCTGAATATTTCCCAAAAAAAGAACGTTCTCTAGCCACTGGCATTTTCAATTCCGGTGCTAACATCGGGGCTGTCCTAGCTCCATTAAGTGTTCCCTGGATCGCTGATAAATGGGGGTGGCAAATGGCTTTCATCATTATCGGTGCTGTTGGTTTTCTATGGCTCTTCTTTTGGCTTATCTACTACGCCGAACCTGAGCAACAAACTCGCTTGACTCCTGAAGAGCTTGCTTACATCAGACAGAATGAAAACAACTTCAATGCTATTGATGAAGCAGACTCAACACCTTTCAAGTGGTCATCCCTTCTTAAGTTTAAACAAACCTGGGCCTTCTCATTAGGGAAATTTCTTACTGATGGAGTGTGGTGGTTTTTTCTTTTTTGGTTGCCGGCATTTCTTAAAGAAAAATACGGCATGACAGGAACGGAAATGATGTGGCCATTGGTGGTTTTATATAGTATGGTCATGGTGGGTAGCGTAGCTGGAGGATGGTTCCCTGTTATCTTTATCAAAAAGGGCTACAATCCTTATGATGGCAGATTAAAAGCCATGTTGATCATTGCTATTTTCCCTCTTGTGGTCCTTTTTGCACAGCCTTTCGGTTACCTCAGTCATTGGGTTCCTGTTTTGCTTATTGGCATAGGAGCATCTGCTCACCAGGCCTGGAGCGCCAATCTATTCACTACGGTTTCTGATATGTTTCCCAAAAAAGCCATCGCCTCTGTAGTTGGTATTGGTGGTATGGCCGGAGGCATAGGCGGCGTGCTTACTACCAAAATTGGTGGCGCATTGTTTGACCATTATAAAGCATTGGGCAATATTGAGAAGGGTTATAACATCATGTTTACCTTTTGTGCACTGGCATATTTGATCGCTTGGGTGGGAATGAAAATGCTCGTTCCTAAGTTTAAGCAAATTGAAAAGCTTTAATTGTGCCCGATCACATAACTTTAAATCTGTTTTCAGATAGATTTCTATACTTATGTCCATGGTGAAAAAAACAGGTAGAAGGAGTTTTATTTCAAGCACATCACTTGCTGCTGCAGGTTTCTTTATCGTACCGCGTCACGTGCTTGGGAAAGGGTATTTGGCACCGAGTGACAAAATCAATTTAGGTGTTATTGGTACCGGCAAACAGGGTAGAGGTCTATTGTGGGCAATGTATAAAAAAGCCAATATCGTTGCTGGTGCTGATGTAGATCGTAATAAATTAAATTATTTTGGATCTCTTGTGCAAAGCTATTATGCTGAGAATCGAAAAGACGATAAAACTGGCGCTTTTAAAGGGTTCACCGGCTATGATGATTACAGAGAGATCTTGCAACGAAAAGATATAGATGGTGTGGTGATCTCTACACCTGATCATTGGCATGCAATACAATCGATACAGGCATCGAATGCACGTAAACATGTGTATTGTGAAAAACCGCTTGCTCATAGTGTTGAGGAGGGAAGGGCGATGGTAAAGGCGGCCAGAAAAAACAAAATCGTTTTTCAAACCGGAAGCATGCAACGTTCCTGGAAACATTTCCGTCACGCTTGTGAACTTGTCAGGAATGGCTACCTAGGTAAAATAAAAGAAGTTATTGTGAACGTAGGTGATTCACCTTGGCCATGTGATCTTCCTGCTCAGCCGCTGCGCAAGGGACTTACCTGGGAATCCTGGATAGGCCCGGCTCCCTTTCATGATTTCAATGCTATTTTGTCTCCTCCTGTGGAAGAGGACATCTTCCCGCGTTGGAGAAATTATACTGAATATGGTGGTGGAGTGATCGCAGATTGGGGTGCTCATATGTTTGACATTGCACAATGGGCACTTGGGATGGATGATTCGGGCCCGGTAAAATTGATTCCGCCACAGGGGAAGTTATCAAAGGGACTTCAAATGCATTATGCACATGGTGTTGTGATGAAGCATGAGGATTTTGGGAGAGGACAAGGGGTGAGATTTATTGGAGAACTTGGAAGACTTGATGTGACCCGTTCAATTTTAGATAGCGATCCGGTAAATATTTCAACTGCGACTATCAAAGATGGAGAGGTGCGTTTGTATGAGTCAAACGATCACTATGATAACTGGTTGAATTGCATCAAAACGGGTGATCTCCCTATTTGTGATGCTGAGATAGGTCATCGTACAAGCACTGTTTGTGCTATTGCGAATATTGCTTATGCAATCCGCCGTAATTTATCCTGGAATCCTGATAAAGAATTGTTCCTTGATGATGCCGAGGCCAACAACATGCTTAAGCCTTTGTTTAGAGAGGGATGGAAACTATGATCAAACTGAATAATGAATTTTATGTCAACGACTAACAGCCATTTTTTGAACGAAAATTTTTTGTTGCAAAGCCCACTCGCGCAAAGGCTTTATGTTGATCATGCTGCAGGACAGCCGATCATTGATTATCATTCGCACCTGTCTCCTTTTGAGGTTGCGATAGACTGCCAATATGAAAATATCACCAAGCTGTGGCTTAGTGGAGATCATTATAAATGGCGAGCTATGAGAACCGCTGGCGTTAGTGAGAAATACATCACAGGTCTCGCTTCAGACGAAGAAAAATTTACAGCTTGGGCCAAGACGGTACCCCAAACCATCAGGAATCCTTTGTTTCACTGGACTGCCTTGGAGTTGAATCACTCTTTTGGTGTTAACGAATACCTGAATGAGGATACCGCTCCATCGATCTATAAAAAATGCAATGAGGTTTTGCATCAAGGCGGCATGACCACCAGGAAAATTTTAGAGGGATACCAGGTTGAATATCTATGTTCAACAGATGATCCTTGTGATGATCTTGCGTATCATCAACAGATCCGTGAAGATGCTTCATGTAAAATAGGAGTGGCTCCCTCATTCAGACCAGACAAGTCATTTGCCATACATGATAAAGAAAACTTTCTAAGTTACCTTCAAATACTTTCTCAAATATCAGGTGTTGTGATCAGTGATATTTCATCGCTCCTGGAAGCATTGCAGCAACGCGTAGATTATTTTGCATCAGTGGGCTGCAGGATGGCGGATCATGGTCTTACGCAAATACCATTAAATAGACCATTCACTTCTGCACTTGAGTCTGAATTCAAGGATTTTATCACTTCAAATGGAAAACAAACCTACTCTGACCCTGAAGCATTTGTTTTTCATATTTTATCATCCCTCTGTAAAATGTATCATACAAAAGGATGGATACAACAGTTTCACCTTGGTGCAATTAGAAATAATAACACCAGACTCAAAAAGCAGTTAGGTGCTGATGCAGGTTTTGACTCGATTGGAGATTATCCACAGGCCGAGAGGCTATCAGCGTTTTTGAATTCACTTGATTCGACTGATCAGTTGGCTAAAACGATCATCTATAATCTCAATCCAGCCGACAACGCAGTGTTCGCATCTATGTGCGGCAACTTTAATGATGGTTCTGTAAGGGCAAAAGTTCAGTACGGACCTGCATGGTGGTTTCTAGATCAGAAAAATGGCATGGAGCAACACCTTGATGTATTGTCTGATATGTCTGTTCTCTCCACGTTTGTTGGTATGATCACCGATAGCAGAAGTTTTCTTTCTTTTTCTCGTCATGAATACTTCAGGAGAATTCTGTGTAATATGCTTGCAAAGGATATGCTGGATGGCATCATTCCAAACGATGAACAGTGGATAGGGAAGATGATTTCCAATATCTGCTATCACAATGCAAAAGACTATCTTGGGTTGTAGTCTATGAAGATCTCAAATGCATTCCTTTTGTCTTTGTGAATGCTCTGATGCCTGCATGTGATAAAGTGGCTCCGAAGCCGGAATGCTTTCTGCCGCTCCATGGAAGTGCAGCACTTACTCTGTCGCAACAATTCCAGTATCCACTGCCGGCATCAATTTCGTTGAGCAGATGTTCCGCACGTGTCTTATCTGTACTGTACACAGAAGCAGTTAGTCCATATTCAGTATCTCTCATTAGATTTAGTGCCTGGTCATCATTTTCGACTTTCATGATGCCGATAATTGGTCCGAAAGATTCTTCTTTCATCACCAGCATCTCATGGGTTACATTTACCAGCACCGTGGGTTCAAAATAGTATCCTTTGCGATCAATTCTTTTTCCTCCAGTTAATAAAGTTGCTCCTTTTTTCAGTGCATCTGCAACTTGCTCCTCGAGAAATGAGAGTTGTGATTTTCTGCTCAGCGGACCAATATATACACCTTCTTCATGTGGGTCTCCTATTTTCCATGACTGAACTTCTTTAACAAACTCTTCAACATAGGTGTCGTAGATGTCTGCATGAACATATATTCTTTCAACCGAACAACAACTTTGCCCATTGTTATAAAATGCGCCATCAGCAGTTCCTGCTGCTGTGCTTTTTATATCGGTTATATCATTGGTTACATACACTGGATCTTTTCCCCCAAGCTCACATTGACACGGCACCATTTTAGGGGCTACGGATTCGTAGATGTGCTTACCTGTCTTATAGGATCCAGTGAAAAAGTATCCATCAAATGGCATCTCCAGCAATGCTTGGCCAGTCGAGGCTCCACCAACTGCAATTTCTACGGCATCATCGGGTACGCCTGCTTTCTTTAACAATGTGATGATATGTTGACCAGTCAATGTAGAAAATTCAGAAGGCTTATACATGACCGCATTTCCTGCGAGCAAGGCGGGTATGAATACATTAGTTCCAACGAGGTAGGGGTAGTTCCATGCAGAAATATTACATACCACGCCAAGTGGCTCGTATCGTATGAACTCGGTGAGTCCTTCAGATACCTGCATAACCTCATCTGATAAATATTTACTTGTGTTTTCTGTCAGCCACTTGATCCTTGCTTTGGCTCCATTGATCTCATTGCGTGATTGCTGAAGGGGTTTGCCCACCTCTTCAGTGAGGGTTTTGGCAAGCATTTCGATATGTTCACTCAACAGATTAGAGAAGGCATGGATGATATCAATCCTCTTTTCTAAGCTGACTTTTTTCCAATGTAGTTGGCCAACACAAAGTTTTTTTAGTTTTTGTTCTAGGCTTACTCTATTGTCTTGGTCTATACATGCAATTACTTCTTCTGTTGCGGGATTGATGATCTCCATCTTATTCATGCTACAATGCTTTTTGATATAGATTTTTGAAATCTTCTCTGGTAACAGGTTGTGGGTTGTTTGGATGTGCAAAGTCTGCAATCGCCAGATCCGAGAGTGTTTCAATATGTTCAGCGCTCACGCCGATCTCACTTAGTTTATGCGGAATATTTACTTTGTCATTGAGCTCATGTAAATAGTTCACTACACCCTTTGCTGTTTCATCTTTTATCTCTAATGCTCTTGCAATTTTTCTGAATTTATCTTCACATACAGGAGCATTAAATTCCATGCCATAAGGCAGGTTGACCGCATTGGCCAATCCATGGTGTGTGTCAAGTAGTGAGGAGAGGGGATGTGCAAGTGAATGTACTACGCCAAGCCCTTTTTGAAAAGCTACTGCACCCATTAGTGATGCGATAAGCATTTTGCTTCTCGATTCAAGATCTGGTTTATTTACTGCTTTCTCTATAGCGCTTCCTATCAACGAGATGCCTTCAAGCGCGATACCTTCACAAAGAGGGTGTTCCATTTTTGCGATATATGCTTCAAGGTTGTGTGTTAGTGCATCCATGCCTGTTGCAGCCGTTACTGCTGGTGGCAGTTCCATGGTTAAAACGGGATCTGCAAAAATTATTTTTGCCAATAGTTTTGGTGAGAATAGTATTTTTTTCTGATGTGTTTCATCATCAGCGATGATTGCACTTCTGCCTACTTCACTTCCGGTTCCTGCAGTGGTTGGAATGGTTATAAAGTGTGGTACATCATTGGTGACATAAATATCCCCTCCGATCAAGTCGTCATATTTAAATAAGTCTTCTCTGTGGTTTACACGCAGTACGATGGCACGTGCAACATCCAGTGCTGCACCTCCTCCAATTCCAATGATGCTGTCGCGGTTGGTTGTATCATAGGCGTCTGTACCCTTGTATACATCCGATTTTACAGGATTTTTATGAATATCAGAGAATATCTCTACGCCAATATTCTTTTTCTTCAGGTCACCCACAATAGTTTTAAAAAAGCTGAGTTGTGCAACCACAGGATCTGTAACAATCAGCGGGTTGCTCAAATTATTATTCTTGAGATAGTCTCCCAATTCATTAACCACCCCTGCACCAAATCTTATGGTTGTAGGAAAATTGTACTGATAAATTTTGTCAAACATGTCCTGTCTTTTTATATGATCTCAAAGTATCTTTTATATTCCCAGTCAGTTACGGCTTTTAAATGTTGCCGCCACTCCCATTCACGGGTCATCAAGAAATGATCAACGAAAGTTTTCCCAAAGAGTTCCTCTGCAATTGGAGAAGTTTTCATTTGGTTTGTTGCATCAATCAGTGTGTGGGGGATAGTGCCATTTGAATAATCGCGGTATCCATTTCCTGCTGTTGCTGGCTGTTCCAGCTTCATCTTGTTTTTTATTCCATAGATACCGGAAGCAAGGCATGCTACCATGGCAAGGTATGGATTGACATCAGCACCAATCACTCTGGTTTCAACCCTACAGGATGCTGCGCTTCCATTTAGTATTCTTAAAGCCACTGTTCTGTTGTCAATCCCCCAGGTGAGCGTGGTAGGCGCCCATGCACCTTCTATAAGCCTTTTGTAGCTATTGATGGTTGGAGCGAACATGGGTAGAATGTACGGTAGGCAATGTAACTGACCTGCTATATAACTCTTTGCTGTATCGCTTAATTTATTGCTGTCATTTTTGTCGTAAAAAAGATTGGTATTTTCTTCCTTGTTCCAGAGACTCTGGTGAACATGTCCGCCACATCCGGGAAGATTCTCGTTGATCTTGGCCATGAAGGTGGCCATGATCTGGTGTTTGTAAGCAATTTCTTTTACTGCTGTTTTAAATAATAGCGCACGATCTCCTGCCTCCAATATGCCCGAATGGCAAATGGCTGCTTCATAAGTGCCCGGACCTGTTTCAGTGTGCAGACCCTCGAGTGGAACATCAAATTTCTTTAACAGATCAAACAAGTCTGAAAAGAATGGATTGTTTAATGTGGATCGCAAAATGGAGTATCCGAACATGCCAGGCGTGAGGGGTGTTAGATTCTTGAATCCTTTCTCGTTGGCGGATTGTGGAGTTTCTGAAAAGTTGAACCATTCAAACTCCTGTGCGAAAACAGGAATGAATCCTAGCTCAGTAGAATCGTTTAATACTTTTTTCAGCAACTGTCTTGGACATGCTGCTAAGGGGTCTCCATGATGATCATTTAATTCCCCCAGAAAGAAAGGGATGTCATTTTCCCAGGGTATTTTTCTAAATGTATTTATGTCGATGGTCGCTGCACTATCAGGATAGCCTGTATGCCAGCCTGTGATTTGGGAGCGATCGTAGAGCACATCGGCTGAATCCCATCCCATGATGACGTCACAAAAATTGGTTCCTTTTTCAGCAGCTGAAAGAAATTTTTCAACAGAAATGTATTTCCCCCTCAATATACCATCAATATCTGAAAAAGCGATCTTTACTTTTCCTGATGGATGGTTTTTGACGTAATTAATAATTTCTTCTTTGTTCATATAGTTTAGTTGTGGGCGGCCTAGAATTGGTTACTGCTGAAAATTAGGTTTAATGATCCTGAAAGCAAAAAAACACAGGAGCAATAACGATATGAAAATGATCCCCATCATAAAGTTGTAGATCAGCATGGAGATGAATGAGATTACAGCAATGATCAGGGCAATCAATGGGAATACAGGGTAATATGGAACTTTGAATGGACGTTCCAAGTTAGGCTCAGTTATTCTGAGTCGAATTACAGATATCATTGAAATAATGTAAAGCGTTAGTGCGCCGAACACAGAAATAGTGATGATCTCTGCTGTTTTTCCGGTTAGCAAAGCGCCAATGCCTATTGTCATGTTTACCACCAGTGCTATTGCAGGTGTTTGAAACCTAGGGTGAATTTTTCCTAAAATGGGTGGCGCAAAGCGCACTCTTCCAAATTCAAAGGTTGATCTTCCTGCAGCAAGAATAAGACCATGAAAAGAAGCGATGAGACCAAATAAACCAATAGCTATGAGCAAATGATATAACAGATTATTTTCTCCGACGATTTTACCTAATGCCAATGGTAATGGGGAGTCGGAGGATGTACCATCTGCCTTATATACGATAGCTTCCCAACCTGCAACACCGGTTGAAGTAATGAAAGTCATCACACAAAGGATAACAAGTGTCGCAATTGCTGATCCGAATCCGATCAATATCGTTCGTTGTGGTCTGATTGTTTCCTCTGCAACGTTTGCTACGCCCTCTATGCCAAGAAAGAACCATATTGCGAAGGGGATTGCAGCAAACATACCCGACCATCCGTTGGGTAGCGAATTTTGTCTCAGATTGCTCACTTCAACATGTGGTATCGTGATGCCTGCAAATAAGATCAATTCTCCAACGGCAAGGATAGTGATTACAAGTTCAAAAATGGCAGCGGCTTTGACGCCATAGATGTTGAGTCCGGTGAATATGATATAGCAGAATATCGCAATATTCAATATCGGAATCTGTGGAAAGAATAAGTTGAAATATGCGCCTATAGCAAATGCAATGGCTGGTGGGGCGAAAATAAATTCAATGCTTTGGGCCATTCCTGCAATGAACCCCCAGTTGTTTCCCAATGCCCGACTGGCATAATCAAATCCTCCACCTGCTTTTGGTATTGCGCAAGCCAGTTCACTGTAACTGAATGTAAAAGTACAGTACATGAGAACTATAAAGCCAGTAGCTACTGCGAGACCTAACGTTCCACCTTTTTCAAGGCCGAGGTTCCAGCCAAAATACATTCCTGATATGACATATCCAACGCCAAGACCCCAAAGCATGATTGGGGTCAGGGTTCTCTTTAATCCTTGATTTGTGTTAGCTGCATTTTCTTTTTCAGGCATGCGCGGTATTTGATTGACCTGGTTTTTTTCCAAGTCAATCAAATTTATGAAGATTTACCCTTAAAGCTCAATTTGCCAGATCATTTATGGATGTTTCGCTATTTGATGGGGTTTGATCACTTAAAGATGATACTCATTTGGACGCAACTGTTTTGTCATATCGCTCAAATTCATCAATCTCTCCATTCTCAATCCTTACTGTTGCGAATTTTTTCATCCCCTCCAGTTTTACGATCCATACATCTCTACCTTCAGATTTTACATTGATCACCCTGTAAATCTCATAATTGTCATATGCGTTTTCAAGCAGGGATTTGATCTCTGCCGGAAGATGTTTTTCAATGCCGTAGCTCACGTCATAGATCAGGAATCCGTTCTTTCTGAAAAAAGCACTGTGGTCCATATCTTTTTGAATGAACTTGGCCAGATAATCCTGGTCATACTTGTACCATCTTAAGTTTTCTGCACCCGGAAATGATTTGATAAAAGACCTGGCTACTTTCTCAGTCACAACAGTAGGGGAAGTAACCCGTATCTCAGGCAAAGCAACGACAGTATCTTTTTCCTGTGCAAACGTAGCTCCCAAAAAGAAGCTAGCGATGAAGCATGTAATTAATAATCTTTTTTTCATGTTGATCAGTTTAATTGTTCTTTAGTTTGTTTGTTCTGCAATGATGCTAAAAGTAATAGCATGACGATCCATTATTTCATGATGACTATTATGAGGTCTGTTGATAGTGGTCAATGATTTTTTCATCCTGACAGTTCTTATCCACTTCAAACTATGATTCAATAGTTATTGATGATTTCTTTGGCGATGTCATTTTATGCTATCCTTCTCCGGAATAGATTAGCACCATAAAAAATATACATATGAAACAATTCGCTGCTTTTTTTTATGCTACAGTTGTCATGCTCTCATTTTCTTTGTTAATGATCTCTTGTGATAAAGATGACGACAACGAGACACCGTTGGTCACCATAAAAGATGAGGTTGCCGCTCGGTCAAATCTTACATTGATGAATTTATCATTGGAGCAAGGTGGACTTTCTAATACCCTGGATAGTGCAGGAACATTTACCGTTTTCGCTCCAACCAATGAGGCGTTTGCTGCTTCAGGTATTGATGCCGCAGATGTGGCAAATCTGACAAGAAATCAAATTCGTGCCATATTGCTGTACCATGCAATTAATTCAAAATATTTGGCAGCGGATCTGCCTAATGGTCCCAATGCCAAAATAATCACTATGTCGGGAGATTCGATCTTCGTGACAAAAAACTCATCGGGTGTCTATATAAACGGTGTGAAGGTCTCTACTGCAGATATTGTTGCAAGCAATGGAGTGATGCATCTGATCTCCGGATTGTTGATGCCGCCTGTGGGAAACATCGTGGAAGCTGCTTTGGCAGATACATCCTTTACATATCTTGTTGCAGCAGTCGTCAGGGCAAGCGATGGCGCTACCAATGTTGCTGGTGTACTCTCTGGTTCAGGAATTTATACGGTCTTTGCTCCAACCAATCAGGCGTTTCGTGATGCAGGATTTGCAACCGTCAACGACATCGCCGCTGCAGATCCTAACGTGCTGGCCGGAATATTAACCTATCATGTATTGGCGGGAAGGGTATTCTCTTCTGACCTTACCGAAGGTGCTGAACCTGTTACGCTTGATGGGGCAAAATTGACGATATCACTGATGAATGGCGCTACCGTAAAGGGTACAGGCAACACAACTGCCGCTAATATTGTTGGCACCAACATTATGGCCTCAAACGGAGTAATTCATGTGATCAACAAGGTGTTGCTGAAATTATAGTTTTGGCCATGAGGAAGTGCCTTGTGGTGGAGTCCTCTACAGTTAACGTAACAATTCTAGTGGCAGTGTGTTTTTCTGAGGCAATCCAGGTGTACTTCTTCCACGATCGATATGTTCTTGCATGAGTATGGATAAGCTTCTGACTATACCGGGATGTTTTGATGATACATTGTGTTGTTCACCTTTGTCACTTTTCATATTGTATAATTGGAAAGGTGGAAGTAAAAGGGATTCTGTTTCCGAAGGAGTAGGATAACTCCAACCTCCTGAACCGGGACAGAATTCCAACTTCCATTTGCCTTTTCTGATCGCAAAATTTCCTTCGATCGAATGATGTACTACATCTTTTCTTTTGTAGGCTTTTTTGTATCCTTTCAAAAGGGGTAATATGCTGTAACTGTCTTCTCCGCTAATGTCTTCAACAGCTTGTTTGTTGACTTCAACGATGGTTGCAAAAAAATCTGTCAGTGAAATTGTTTTTTCACATGTCGTGTTTGGTTTTACCATGTTGGGCCATTTTACAATAAACGGAATACGATGGCCTCCTTCATATATGTCGGCCTTGGCACCTCTGAACATATAACTCGGATTGTGGCCGACTGCCTCCAATTCCTTAAAGTTTGCCTGGGGTGAACAACCATTATCACTTGTGAATACGATCATTGTATTCTCCTCGATCCCCGCTTTTCTTACTTCATCAATGATCATCCCGATCATATCATCCATCATCAATACAAAATCGCCATATTCATTGGTGCCACTTTTCCCTTTATATGCTGATGTTGGTAAGATGGGAGTATGTGGAGCAGCCAATGGAAGATATAAGAAAAAAGGTTGTTGTTTTTTTGATTGCTCTCTGATGAAATTGACTGAGGCATTTATGAAAGTTGACAAAACTTCTTCATGCTTGAAGTCATTGCCAACTGGACCTTTACGCCAAAAGCCTTTTCCAGTGTTAGCCTTGATAGTATCAATAGAAGTAGCCGTTATCCTATCATTTCTGATATATACATATGGTGGGATATCCAAGGAGGCGGTGATGCCGAAAAAATGATCGAAGCCCATGGTGGTCGGACCTCTCTTGATCGGCTTGAACAAGTCGATGTTGCCATTGCTATCTTTGTCCCAATCCAGACCAAGATGCCATTTGCCTATACAGGCAGTTGTGTATCCTTCTTGTTTGAGCAATGATGCTACAGTCTTTCTGTTTGGTTCTATCAAAGCGCTGTCGTAACTCCATGTAACCCCACTCTTTAATTTGCTTCTCCATGCATACCTTCCTGTCATGATGCCATATCTGGTTGGCGTACACACGGAGGAGTTGCTGTGCGCGTCTGTAAACCGCATGCCTGATCTTGCCAGTGAATCGATATTAGTGGTTTTTATTTTGGATTTTTCATTCAGACAACTGACGTCACCATATCCCAGATCATCAGCAAGAATGTAAATGATATTCGGTTTTTTTTCTTGAGCGATTAAATTACCAATGAATAGGCCCAATATAACGATCAGTAAGAACCTATATATTGAAGTGGATTTCATTTTGTAAGTTTTATGACAACGGCGCATAATACATTAATCAATTGGACTTGATGTTGCCAACGCGATTACTCTACCCTGATCGCCGACTGCATTATAAAAGTGATAGACTTTCCCTTTCCACTTGATCACAAATGGTTTGTGGGCATAGGTGTTGTCATAGGATTCAGATGGCTTGATAAGATCTTCGCCTTGCCAGTCAGTCCAGTTGATCAGGTCATATGAACAGGCAAATCTTTCATAGGCACCCGGATCTCCATTCCAGAAAGCGCCAAAGTAGAACATTACATACAACTTACCCATTTTGGTGATCTGAGCATCTCCGCAGATCGTGCCCTGCTTGTAACGGGTAATCAAGGGGTTATTGCCAAAACGCTTCCAGTCAGTCATATTATCAGATACGGCCATGCCGATGCTCTCATATTTTGCTGTATCACCTGCTGCATTGTAAAACATCACAAATGGTTTTCCGGTATGTTTTTTCTTATCGTGAATTACATAGCTCTTATAAATGGTACTGTTTTCAAACCACCGTGCACCAGGGTCATTTGCTGCAAGTACTGGATTGGATAATCGTTGCCACTCTTTTGTTTCAGCGGGATTCTCAGTGTTCGCAATGCCTACACCCAATCGCCCTGCTTCATACCCTTGTACCGAGCCGCCGAGATAAGACATCCAGTATTTTCCTTCATGCTGAGTAGGCTTATATGATCCTCCCCAATTGATGTCGAGTAACGACATATATCCTGCTTTTTGATTCGCATCCCATCCTGTATCTGAGAAAGACATGATGCGGCCTTTCGACGTCCAGTCAACCAAATTATCGCTCTCGGCTAGCCAGGTCTCATATCCTCTTCCATCAAATATGATGTAGGTCATCCACCATTTCTTTTTCCATCTAAAAATAGACGGACTATCAATTAACTTAGTTGAATCTGGATGTTTGAACACAACACCATGCTTGTATGGGGTTTTTATCTTCTCATAAATATCAAGCATCTTTTTTTCTGATACAGCAGTGCTGTTTCGTGTAGAAGTACATGAGAAAAATATCATACTTGCTAGTGTTAGATTCAGTAACCTGAAATACAGTCTTGTCATATCCTTAATAAATTTTAAAGCAGTATTCATTCATGACTACAAAAAATAAAAAAAAGCGCTTTACAAATCTATATAAACTCACATTATCGGGCCTGTTTATTCTGTACTTAGCTTTTATTATCTTTATTAACTGCCAACATCTAAAGGTAATTTTATGAGAGCCATCATCTGTGTGCTTATTTCATTAATATTTTTTTCTTGTAAATATCCTTCTAGTTCAGTATTGGATAAAAGCAACTATAAGTCATATATCGAAAAATTCAATACACAAGACACACTCAATCTACATTTCGATGCAATCCCTGAAACCAAGATGATCTCTAATGAGCAAACATGGGATTTTTTAAAGGACAACATACCATTCTTAGATTGTCCTGATAAAGAAATTGAAGAGGTGTATTATTATAGATGGTGGACATTCAGAAAGCATATCAAACAAACTCTTGATGGCTATGTCATAACCGAATTTATGCCTGCTGTCTCTTGGGCTGGAAAACATAACAGTATATCATGCCCGGCCGGGCATCATTTCAGAGAGGGAAGGTGGTTGCATGATCCAAAGATCATACGTGACTATGGATTGTTTTGGTTGAGAAAAGGAGGTAATCCTTATGTCTATAGTTTTTGGATCTCAGAGAGTTTTTTGAATTATCACATGGTACATCCGGATAAAAAGTTGTTGTCTGATGTGCTGCCCGATTTGATCGGCAATTACAAGGAATGGCAAAAACGTCGTCAGTTTGCTGATGGGATGTTTTGGCAATACGACGGACAAGATGGAATGGAAGTAGCAATTGGTAGTACAGGTAAACGCCCAACGATAAACAGTTACATGTATGCAGATGCAAAGGCAATTGCATATATAGCAGGACTTAATGGTCTAAAAGATATACAACTGCAGTATGCATCGGAGGCAGAGAAAACAAAACAACTGGTGCTTGATAAATTATGGGATAAAAAGGCCGAGTTCTTCAAGGTAATTCCAACTTCAGATGACCCAACTGTAAAATCACCTGATACCCTTTCCTCTGCAAGAGAGTTGCTGGGCTATGCGCCGTGGTATGTCAATTTGGTCCCGAAGAATCAGGGGTATGAAAAAGCGTGGAAACAACTCATGGATCCAAAAGGATTTTATGCGCCCTTCGGTCCAACCACTGCAGAACAAAGACATCCTGCTTTTCAGATAAGTTACGAGGGACATGAATGTCAGTGGAACGGACCAAGCTGGCCTTTTGCAACAGCGCAGACGTTAACTGCACTATCTAATGTGTTGAATGATTATGATCAGGATGTAATATCTAAGCAAGATTTTTATGAGACCTTGAAGATC
>JBKCFW010000180.1:0-9508 GCA_046303675.1 bacterium | reverse complement strand
CAATAAATGGCACCCTGATACCACCTTCGTAAACATCCATTTTGTATCCTCTTAATCCGCCAGCGCTGTTAAATAATTCAGTGTCCACGCCTCCTGTAAAAGTTGCGCCATTGTCGCTTGAGAACATGATGATGGTATTATTGTCCAACCCCAGCTCCTTGATCTTCTTCATAACAATACCAACCTGATCATCCAGATACGTGATCATTGCTGCATACGTAGAAAGTGGATATTGGGTCGATGCATAGCCTTTGTTTCCATAATAAGGCTTCTCGTCAAATTTGCCAATGTATTGTTGCACGTATTTGTCGGGTGCCTGAAGGGATAGGTGTGGAAGCGTATAAGGGAGATAAAGAAAAAATGGCGACTGAATATTTTTTTCAATGAAACCGATTGCCTTTTCTGTCATTTTAGCGGGAGCATATTCATTTCCCTTGAATGCAGTGAAATCTTTTTCTGTTGCTTTTGCAGGGTCTACTGCCTTATGTACATAGAGATAATTATTATTCAAGGTATCCCAGCGATCATTCTCCCACAAGTGGGTTGGATAATGATTGTGTGCTTGTTTTTGATCAAGGTATCCGTAGTAATAGTCAAAGCCTTGTTTCAGCGGACTTCCTGTTGTGTTTGTAACACCCAGTCCCCATTTTACTATCATTCCCGTCGTATAACCCCTTACTATCAGCATGGATGCGATCGTGTAAGTGCCTTCAGCAAGCGGCATTTGTCCACCCTCTTTATCATCTTCAAACCCACCAAGTTCATAATTCCCCCTGATGTAAGATCTTCCTGCATGTTTTCCGGTCATCAACATACAACGAGAAGGAGCGCAAACCGGAGCGCCGCTGTAGTGCTGTGTAAATCGCATACCTTCTTTTGCCAGGCGATCTATATTGGGTGTTTGAATTTTTGTTTGACCATAACATCCGAGTTCTCCATATCCAAGATCATCTGCATAGATGTAAATAATGTTCGGTCTGTTTTCTTGTGCAGCCAATACGCTTGAGAGGAGAAGAAAAAACAACAGACTAAATATATTTTTACTCATTAGGATAGTTGCTTTATTTCTCTCAGTTTTTCTGCGGCGCGCGTTATGGTTTCCTCTTTTTTTGAGAAACAAAATCTGATCACGCGGTCATCGTTTGCATCCAGGTAAAATGCAGATACCGGAATGGTGGCTACACCAAATTCTTTGGTCATACGTAACGAGAACTCCATGGCAGGCAAAGAGGAAATATTTTCGTAGGTGGCACAGACAAAATAGCTTCCGCTGGATTTTAGCATGGTGAAATTGGAGTCCTTCATCTGATTCAGAAAGAGATCTCTTTTTTGTTGCATGATGCCGGCAAGTGATGTGTAGGCAGATTCTTTTTTCAAGTGTTCGGCCAATGCCACCTGAGTGGGTGTATAGACACAGAATGCATTGAACTGATGAAGTTTTCTAAATTCCATCATCATCGCTTTAGGGGCGATGCAGTATCCGATTTTCCAGCCTGTGCAATTGTATACTTTACCAAAAGAAAAACAGACAAAGCTTCTTGAAAACAGTTCGGGGTACTTCAGCACACTTAGGTGTTCTTTTCCGTCAAAGATCAGGTGTTCATATACCTCATCACTGATCAAAAAAATGTTGGTGTCTCTAAGTATGTCTTGTAAAGTGAGCATGTCGTCGTGCGAGAGCACACTCCCTGTTGGATTGTGTGGTGAATTGATGATGATGGCTTTTGTTTTTGGGCCGATTGCACTTCTTACCCGCTCCCAATCAATGGTGTACTCCGGAAATACCAAAGGAATACGCACCGGTATTGCACCGTTTGCAATGATGTTCGGAATATAGCTGTCGTACGCCGGCTCAAAAACGATCACTTCATCTCCCGGTTGTAGGATGGTGGTAAATGCTGTATAGATCGCGTAGGTTCCCCCTGGTGTTATGGTGATGCATTCATCTGGAGAGATGGATGATTTATATAGGGATAAGATTTTTTGTGCGATCGACTCTCGCAGTGCAATGTGTCCGGCCATCGGGGCATATTGATTATGGCCATCCTTGATCGCCCTGGCGGTAAGGTCAGCCAATTCTTCATCCATCTGAAAATCAGGGAATCCCTGTCCAAGATTGATGGCCTTGTGTTCATTCGCCAACGCACTCATTACGGTGAAAATGCTAGTGCCTGTAGAGGGCAATTTGGAATCAACGGAAACCATGAAGTATGGGGTTTAAGAAGTGAAGCTAAACATTGTGTGCTGAATACAAACCCTCAAAAAAATATTGTTATAAGAATTTATCGCCTATATTTCTTTTAACTTCTGCAACGTACTGTTTGATCTCTTGCTCTTTATCTTTTTTACAGATCATCAGTACGTCTTTGGTGTCAACAATGATATAATCATCCATCCCCTGTAACAGGACGAGTTTGTGATCTGGAACATGGACCATATTTCTTGTTGCATCGATCACCATTACCTGATTGCCTGTAACAGCATTACCCAGATAATCCTTTTCCATGTTTTCATGAGCTGAGTTCCATGTGCCAAGATCACTCCACCCAAATGATGATGGGATGATGTATACGTTTTCGGCTTTTTCCATGATGCCGAAATCGATTGAAATATTGGTACACTGAGGATAGATCTTGTCGATCGCCTCTTTTTCTTTATCTGTGTTATATGCATTTTTCCCTGTCTCAAATACCTCCGCCATTTCCGGAAGATGCTTTTCAAAAGCGGCAATGATGTTGCTGGTTTTCCAAGCAAATATGCCTGAGTTCCATAGGAATTCCCCGCTGGAAACAAATGTTTTCGCAAGCTCTGCGTTTGGTTTTTCAGTGAATGTTTTCACTTTGTATACATTGTCGCTTGCAGACTGTTGTTCAAATTGTATATATCCGTATCCGGTGTTTGGGTGTGTTGGTTTGATACCCAATGTGATGAGTGCTTTGTGGTTTGAGACAAATGTCAGTGCCTCCAGACAAACTTTAGTAAATGCAGTTTCGTCAAGTACCAGATGGTCGGATGGTGCACATATTAGCGAACCTTTATCATTGAGCTGCTTTAGTTTGTATGATATATACGCTATGCAGGGTGCAGTATTTTTTCTCGAGGGCTCTGCAACTATATTTTTTACTTGAATATCTGGAAGTTGTTCTTTGACGAGCGTTACATATTCTTCAGAGGTTACGATATAAATATTTTCTTCCGGGATGAATTTTTTAAAACGATCATAGGTTTGTTGGATCAGTGTTCTTCCGGTGTTGAGTATATCAAGGAATTGTTTTGGCCGGGATGTTCTACTCATAGGCCAAAAACGACTACCGATACCGCCGGCCATGATCGCCACGTAATGGTTCTTATTCATCATAATAGATTAAATGATCCCTTCTCTTATAAGGTCATGCAAATGAATCACGCCCGTATAATTTCCTTGCTCAGTAACGATCAATTGTGTGATGTTTTGTTTTCTCATTCTATCAAGTGCATCTACTGCAAGTGAATCTGATTCAATTGTCTTTGGACCTTTGCTCATGATATCTCTTGCGAAGGTTTCCTGCACATCTACATTTTTCTCCAGCATTCTGCGGAGATCACCATCTGTAATGACACCAACAAGCTGACCACCGTTATCCAGTACAGCGGTGAGCCCAAGTCTTTTTTCCGTCATTTCAACGATCACCTCTTTCAATTTGCTTGATTCATTCACTGATGGTTTCTCGTTCAGTTTACATAGGTCAGCTACCCTCAGGTAAAGTTTTTTACCCAGCGTTCCACCAGGATGGAATTTGGCGAAGTCCTCTGAACTGAAACCTTTTACTTCCATCAGGCAAACCGCCAGTGCATCTCCCATCGCGAGTTGTGCGGTAGTGCTTGATGTTGGTGCAAGGTTATTCGGACAAGCCTCCTGGCTTACTGTTGTGTTAAGGATATGATCGGATGCTTTTGCGAGCATGGAGGAGACGTTGCCTACCATACCGATCAGTGTGTTACCAAGGTTCTTGATCAGGGTGATCAGGACTTTTATCTCCGGACTTTCACCGCTTTTTGAAATGATCAAGATCACATCATCTTGTTGGATCATACCAAGGTCGCCATGAATAGCATCTGCTGCGTGCATGAAAATAGCCGGGGTACCTGTGCTGTTCAGCGTGGCCACGATCTTTTGGCCGATGATGGCACTTTTGCCGATCCCGCTGACCACAAGCCGTCCTTTCATGGTATGAAGGAGATTCACAATATTTTCAAATGACTCATCCACATAATTCCGCAATTCAAGGATTGAATTGGCTTCGAGTGTGAGGGTGTCTATTGCTTTTTCCTTGATGGAACGTTTATGCATCTGGAATCATTGTAGGCGGCCACCTGTATGGCTGAGCCGTACAAAAGTACCATAATTTAAACATGTTTTTGGCTATCGCATAGGAGGATTTATGCCTCGGATTAGGTAGTTTTGCTTATCGGCCCCCTTAAAAATCGATTAAAATAGTGCTGCAAGGGTTACTTTTTAGTAAAAAAGCCATAAATCTTACAAAAAGGAACAGTGTTCTAAGCAAATGCCCTCCAAGTCCCCCACAACATCAAAAAGCCCTAAGAGTGCTCCAAAGTCCAAATCTGCTGTAAACATAGGCATTGATCTAATATCTCCCTTAAAACAGTATTTCGGTTTTGATGCCTTCAGAGGAAATCAAGAAGCCATCATCAATAACGTTCTGAATGGTAATGACAGTTTTGTCATCAAGCCAACCGGAGGCGGAAAAAGTCTTTGCTATCAACTTCCCGCCATGATCAGTGATGGTTGTGCTGTTATTGTATCGCCCCTGATCGCATTGATGAAAAACCAGGTGGACCTGGTGAGGGGATACAGCAGTAAAGACAATGTTGCCCATTTTCTGAATTCAACCTTAACCAAGAAAGAGATCAAGGAGGTGCACGATGACCTACATTCCGGGAAGACCAAAATGCTCTATGTTGCTCCGGAGTCACTGATCAGACAAGAGAATATTGATCTGTTGAAAGAGCTAACAATTTCTTTTTTTGCGGTTGATGAGGCGCATTGTATTTCAGAGTGGGGACATGATTTCAGACCGGAGTACAGGAGGTTGCGGGAATTGATGGATCAGGTTGGTCCCAACGCACCCGTCATTGCGCTTACCGCAACGGCAACACCAAAAGTACAAAGTGATATCGTTCATAATCTCGGACTGAGAAAGCCTACGATTTTTATTTCTTCATTTAATAGGCCCAATCTTGAGTATGAGGTAAGACCAAAAGTACAGAAAGAGCAGACCATCAAAAGTATCGTTCGTTTCATTCATGAGCACAAAGGCAAGAGTGGCATCATCTATACGTTGAACAGAAAGACAACAGAAGAGTTGGCTGAAATATTGAATGTCAATGGCATCAAGGCCGGAGCATATCATGCCGGGCTTGATAGCAAATTGCGTGCAGACAGACAAGATAATTTTTTGCATGAGGATATGCAGGTCATTGTAGCGACAATTGCATTTGGTATGGGGATTGACAAGCCCGATATCCGATTTGTCATACATTATAATATCCCCAAGAGTTTAGAGAATTATTATCAAGAGACCGGAAGAGCTGGTCGTGATGGTATGGAAGGCAAATGCATATTGTATTATTCACACAAGGATGTATCAAAGCTTGAACATTTCTTGCGTGACAAACAATTGAGCGAACGTGAAGTAGGCGCACAGCTCATCGACGAGATGGTTGCTTTTGCTGAAAGCGGGCATTGCAGAAGAAGGGTATTGATGAATTATTTTGGCGAGAAGTATGTTGAGGAAAATTGCGGCAAGTGCGATAATTGTCTTCACCCCAAAGAGCGTGTAGATGCGAAGTCCAACGCCGTAAAATTATTGAAAGCAGTTAAAGCCCTGGATCAACGATTCGCCGCAGACTACGTGGTGAATATCATCATTGGCAGAATGATTCCGCAGATTAAGATGTACAGACATGATGAGCTTGATGTGTTTTCGAGCGGGGCTGATGAGCCAGATCATTATTGGACAACCCTGATCAGGCAGATGTTGCTGGAGGGGTTGTTAGAAAAAGATATTACTGAGCACGGCGTATTGAAGATCAGCAAAGCAGGAAATGCGTTTATGAAAAAGCCCGTTGCATTTTCAATTGTGATCAACAATGAATATGTGGATGCGAACGAGGAAGACGATGATATGGTTGATGGCTCCGGACCGGCAACGGCTGATGTGAAGTTGTTTGAGATGTTAAAAGATCTCAGAAAAGAATTTGCGAAAGAAAAAAAGCTACCTCCTTTTGTCATATTCCTGGAGTCATCACTGGAAGATATGGCCACACAGTATCCTACAACCATGGAAGAGCTGGAGAGGATCAGTGGTGTGAGCAAGGGGAAGGCGTTGCGATATGGACAGAAATTCATTGACCTGATATCAAAATATGTAGAAGAGAATGATATCGTCAAACCTGATGATTTTGTAATGCGCAGTGTGGTAAATAAGAGCGGCGACAAAGTGTTCATCATTCAACAGGTTGATAAAAAAGTATCACTGGATGTCATTGCAAAGAATCGTGACATGCAAATGGATCAGCTGCTTGAAGTAATGGAGACCATTGTTGCAAGCGGGACTAAACTAAATCTTAATTATGCAATAGATCAGCTGGTTGACGAAGATGATCAACTTGATATTTTGGATTATTTCAAAAGTTGTGAAACCAGCAGTCTGGATGTTGCGAAAGAAGAACTTTCAGACCTTGATCTTGAATGGGAGCAGCTAAAGATCATGAGGATAAAATTCTTGAGTGAATTTGGTATGTGATGTATATATATATGTAAATCCTGATAAATAACAGGTTATTGTGATAGATGCCCTAGGGTTCATAGGGCTTTCAAATTTTTTTATTAGCTTGCACTTGTGTTAAATCCAGCTAACATAGCATTACGACCGAGTGACTTACCTCCGCTCTATGCCGGTCTGAACCCCATGCCTGATTATTAAGGCCCCTGGATTCATTTATTTACAGGCTGTTGTTTAAGACAACCGCTCCTTAGAACATCATCAGTATTTCAAACAAAAACATGGATTGTCGGTTTGTATATCGGCAAGCAGTAAATCAACTTTTATGAATGACCAATTGCATATCACTTCAGAGATAGCAACATTGAAGAAAGTGTTGGTTCATAGTCCGGATAACGGATTAGGCAAAGTAATTCCTTCAAAGGCGCAGGACTGGCTTTTCGAGGATATAGTTCATCTTGATACTATCCGTCGTAATGAATATGATCATTATATCAAGCTATTGCTGTATTTTCTTGATCCAGAAAAGATAAAAGGAAGACTCAAGGAGGTAGATGATCCTAAATCAAACAGGGCTTTTTATCAGCCGGGGCATCATCAATTTCATCGATCAGAGAAAGTGATAGAGCTTCAGTGGTTATTGGCAGAGGTGTTGGTTGATGATGCACTTCGTTCACAAATGATCGCTTCTGTATGTGCATTGGAAGGATGTACTCATGCAACAAAACAGATCTTATCTACATACAGTGCTGTAGAATTAGCAAGCTGCTTACTATCTGGAATGAGCAATGATAAATCTATTCTGTTTGCTCCGATACCTAACTTTATTTTCACCAGAGATATTGGCATCGTGGTCAAAGATCATCTTGTGTTAAATAAGCCAGCAAAGATCGCGAGACACAGGGAGGCATTGCTGGCACAATATATTTTCTTCTATCATCCTATATTTAGTGGATACGCTGACAACATCATTGAGCTGCATCAAAACAGGCCTGCATTTTTGATGCCCGAAGATCATCAGGATTCGATGATCACGCTTGAAGGAGGCGATGTGATGATGATCGCACCAGAACATTTGATCATCGGCATTAGTGAGCGAACTACTTCTGCTGCTGCCGTACAACTTGCAGAGATCGTTTTCAAAAAAAATCTGGTCAACAAGGTCACGCTACTACAGATCCCAAGAAAACGAGATTTCATGCACATTGATACCATCTTCACACAAGTAAAAAAAGATGTTTGGGTAATGATGGGGTTGTTTTCAGAACAGATGAAAACAAAAAATAATAGAACGATCATTGAAAGTCTTGTGTTGGACAAACCTGAAGAAGTGACATCCATTATTCAATTTCATAAGGATAAACAACATCAGCCCGTACGTTTCAGCAGTCTGGAAGCACTTCTTCACGATATCAGTATTCATGATTTTGGATGTAATTCCGCGAAGATCATTTTTTCAGGAAACAATGAGTATCCTTATTCAGCGAGAGAACAATGGACCGACTCCTGTAATCTTCTTGCATTGAAAGAAGGTGTTGTGTTATCGTATGACAGAAACGACAAGACAAATGCAGCATTTCAAGATGCAGGATTCAGGGTGGTCAGGGTCCAGGATTTGATAGAGGAAATTGAAACAGGACAACTAACTGTAGAAGAGATACATGATACAGTAGTTCTCATGCCTTCTGCAGAATTATCGAGAGCACGTGGTGGATTTCATTGTATGAGTATGCCATTAGAGAGAAGATAGTTTTCTGATCCTTTGTTATTTCATAGCAAAAAACGAAAGATGAAAAGTTTGAATGATTTAAGCAGTAACAAGACTGATATCATGCTGAAATCTCTTCTCATGATCGAGCCCTGCAATTTTGGTTTTAATGAAGAGACCGCGGCGAACAACTTTTTTCAACAACATAAGGTTCTTGCAGGAGCCCAGGAGCAGGCGCTGAAAGAATTTCAGCAATTCGTTTCTTTGCTCAGGTCACATAAAATAGCCGTGCTAACGGTACGCGATACGCCTGAACCAACAACGCCTGATTCTATTTTTCCAAACAACTGGATCTCGTTTCATGAAGGTGCACAAATTGTGTTGTATCCGATGTTTGCAAAGAACAGACGCGCAGAACGAAAGCAGACGGTAATGGATGCAATATCTCAGCGGTTCGGCATCAACAACATAACTGACCTGACCGGATTTGAAGGATCAGAAAAGTTTTTGGAAGGAACAGGAAGCATGGTGTTTGACAGGACGAATCATCTTTCATATGCCTGCATTTCTCCAAGAACGGATGTACAGGTGTTGCAGCAGTTTTGTGATAAAATGAATTTTAAGCCGGTCATCTTTCATGCAGTTGACCAGCAAGGGAATGCAATTTATCACACCAATGTGTTGATGTGCATGGCAGACCGCTATGTTGTGATCTGTTTGGATGCTATTTCTGATCAAAAGGAAAAACAGCTGCTTATTGATGTATTTTCTGAAACGGGGAAGACCATCATTGAAATCAGTCATGCACAAATGAATCATTTCTGTGGAAACATGCTTCAGGTAGAAAATACTGAGGGCAAAAAATATATTGTGATGTCTACGCAGGCATATGAACATCTTTCTGCTCAACAGATTGAACTGTTGCAATCATTCAATCCCATTCTTCATAGCAATATCAATACCATTGAAACATTGGGTGGTGGAAGTGCGAGGTGTATGATGGCGGAAGTGTATT
>JBKCFW010000179.1:0-8275 GCA_046303675.1 bacterium | reverse complement strand
GGTAGCTGAGTGATCTTTCGCTTGGGTAAAGAACAAGCCATTTTCTTTATAATGATCAACTGTTCTTGTTCCATAGATCGCCTTGCCATTTTTATCCATCCATGCGCCGATCTCTTGCAATCGGGAAATGGCATCTTCCTGAAGAAGACCTTCGGCGGTTGGACCAACACCGAGCAAGAGACTTCCGCCTTTGGCAACGATCTCAACCAGCTGATGAATGACGCTCTTGGCAGATTTAAAATGCTCATTAGGAACATATCCCCATGCACCACCAAGGGTGATGCAGCTTTCCCATGGTTGATCGAGTTTATTTTCCGGAATACGCTGCTCTGGAGTCTGGTAATTCTCATACGGACCATGAACAGTGCGGTCAACCACCAACAATCCGGGTTGCTTCACCCTTGAATTACGGGCAATCGTTGCCATGTCAATATCCTGACTCCATGCAGGAATAGTAGCTCCCCAGCTTCTCACTTCGTCGTTCACGGTCTCAAGCGGACGAACCCATCCTCCATCAAGCCAGAGAATATCTACTTTACCGTAGTTTGACATTAGTTCATCTATCTGATTGTGCGTGTATTTTTTAAATGCCTCCCAACGCCATGGGAACTTTCTTATATCATAATTATTATTCCTGTCTGCCGTTGCATACATTGGCCACCAATAGTTTTCAGAATGCCAATCGGGTTTACTAAAATAAGCCCCGATCATCATTCCCTGATTGCGAAATGATTCAAAAACATATTTGGCTACATCTGCTTTGGGGTTATTTGCAAAAGGACCTTTTGCAATTGAGTAATTTGATTGTTTGGTATCAAACATGGCAAAACCATCATGGTGCTTGGTGGTAAACACGAGGTATTTCATACCTGCAGCCTTAGCAGCTTTTGCCCATTGATCAGGATCAAATTTTGTTGGATTGAATTTCTTACTCTGGTCGAAGTACCATTGTTTGTAGTCTTCGTATTTGATCGTGCTGTCGCGACCTATCCAATCTTCATTACAAATTGACCATGACTCAACAATACCCGGAACAGCATATATCCCCCAGTGTATGATCATACCAAATTTCTGATCACGCCAGTTGTCGAGCTTAGCCACAACCAAAGGATCAGTTGGCGCTTCGTAGGTGGACGACTGTTGATGTACACCGTTTTGTGCGATCGCATTAAAGGTTAGGAAAGAAAGTAAAAAAAGTCCTGTGATTTTTTTCATGATAACAGCTGTTTAAAGGTTGAACTGAAAAACACAAAAGCATTTGTCTGTTCTAAAAAGATTATTGAACGGGCACTAAGATAATGCATATCCGTATCATTGAAAACTGCTTCGGTTAGTAAAAATGACAGCTGAATTCCTCTCAAAAAGAATCATTTGATCTAAAAGAATAAAAGATCGATATTTTTTTGCTGCTGCGGTGCCTATACCCTACATTTGCAAAGTCTATCAATTTGGTAGGTTTATATTTTTACTTTAAAATCAGATCAATGCAGAGTTTCAGGACCGAACTGGAGAATCCTATTGTTGAAAAGGACATCATAGAACTGGAAAGAAAAATAAAGGCATTTCGTGAAGGCACGATGCCTGAGGAGAAATTCCGTAGTCTTCGTTTAGCCCGTGGGGTATATGGACAACGCCAGCAGGGTGTTCAGATGGTGAGGATCAAATTGCCTTATGGTAAAATGACGCTTGAACAGTGGAAAAGGATCGCGGATGTTTCGGATGAATACTCTACAGGAAATCTGCACCTCACAACCAGACAAGATGTACAGATCCATTTTGTGAGTCTTGACAGAACACCAGAACTATGGGCTGAATTAGAGAAAGACAGCATTACACTAAGAGAGGCATGTGGCAATACCGTAAGAAACATCACCGCATCAGACACTTCAGGCATTGATGCTGATGAACCATTTGATGTATCTCCCTATGCGCATGCCATGTTCGAATATTTTCTCAGAAAGCCTGTTTGCCAGGAGATGGGGAGAAAATTCAAAATAGCATTCAGCAACAGTGAGAAAGATACAGCACTAACCTTCATGCATGACCTGGGTGCGATACCCCGAATCAAAATAATAGACGGCGTAGAAAAGAGAGGCTTTAAAGTGCTGATTGGCGGAGGCCTTGGTGCACAACCCCACCTTGCCATCACCACCCATGAATTCCTTGAGGAGGATCTGTTAATGCCTTACCTGGAAGCCGTATTGAGGGTATTTGACAGATATGGAGAAAGAAACAGTAGACACAAGGCAAGGATCAAATTCCTTATTCAAAAGATCGGAATTGACGCTTTCAATGAACTCGTAATTGAGGAACAACGAGCACTCACTGTTCAACGCTATGTTGTAGACAGAACAAAGACAGAACAGGTTGCGCTTCCATCATATGAAGTTCCATCAACAGCAAGTGTAATCAAGAATAAAACAGTATTTGAACTTTGGAAGCAAACCAATGTGATCAAACAAAAACAAGATGGTTTTGTAGCAGTGTACATTCGCGTTCCGAATGGCAACATCAGCTCAACCAGCAGCAGGACATTGATCAGTAAGTTGAGCAATGTTGTTGCTAATGATGTTCGTGTCACGATGAATCAAAACCTGCAATTGCGTTTTGTGAAACCTGCACATCTTGAATACATCTACTCTGTGTTGGAGCAAGAGGGATTTGGAGAACCAGGAGCATGGGGCGTTGCAGATATCATTTCTTGTCCGGGTACAGACACCTGCAACCTGGGCATCAGCAACAGCACAGGAACTGCACTCGCACTTTCAGAAGTCATCGAGGATGAGTTTCCTGAACTGCTTGGAAACAGAGAGATCACCGTGAGGATCAGCGGTTGTATGAACAGCTGTGGTCAGCATGGTATGGCTTCAATTGGTTTTCATGGAAGTTCATTGAAAGCAAAGGGACAAGTTGTGCCTGCCTTACAAGTGCTGATTGGAGGTGGCGTACTGGGCAGTGGCAATGGCAAGATCGCTGATAAGGTGATCAAGGTTCCAAGCAAAAGAGCTCCTGAGGTGCTAAGAACCGTATTGAACGATTATAAAAACAATGCTGCAGAAAATAGCTTTTTGAAGTATAGCGAAGCAAAGGGAGAAAGATATTACTATGAGTTGCTGAAACCCTTGGCAGATACAACCACACTTAATGATGAGGAATTCATTGACTGGGGACAAGAAGAAAAATTCTCCACGGCAATTGGAGTAGGTGAATGTGCTGGTGTGATGATCGACCTAGTTGCTACACTTATCCTGGAGGCAGAAGAAAAAATTGGTCATAGTGAAGAGTGTATTCTGAACAATGCCTACGCAGACAGCATCTATCATGCATACTCCGCACAGATCAATGCAGCCAAGGCATTGCTGTTGCAAAAAGGAGTACAATGTAACACACAGCATGGTATTTTGAATGACTTTGATAAAACATTCACTGAGACAGGTATCTTCACCTTGTTTCCCAATTTCAGATCAGCAGCACTCAGCATGAATGAGCATACTCCAGACCTCTCATTCGCAAATGAGTATCTGCAACAGGCGAAAGCTTTCATCAGAGAGGCCGGTAAACTAAGAGAAGAATTGATCGGTCAGGAAAAATAAAAGTTAATCTAATAGCGTTTCATTTACTCAAGAAAGGTTCGGAAATACCGAGCCTTTTTTCATACCCTTGAACCAATTAAACTGGTTGTGTAGGGTAACCACATGACCCACAATAACTAACGAGGGAGAACTGAATTCAATATTCAACAATCTTTGTTCTGCATCAGCTAAAGTAGATAAATGAACATGCTGATGTTCTGTAGTTGCCTGTTCAATAACGGCAATAGGCATCGATCCAATTGCACCGTGGCGCAACATCTGATCAATAAAAAGAGCTAGATTTTTCGAAGCCATATACAAGACGGATGTATCCTCAAACTGAGCCAATGATCTCCAAAACAATTCGCTGTAATTGGCATTCGGGTTGAACGACAAGAATTGAACGCCTTGTGCATACCCACGGGCAGTCAGGGGTATTCCGGCATATGCGGATGCTCCAGAGGCTGAAGTGATCCCTGGAATAATTTCAAATGGGATATGCGCTTGTACGAGCATTTCAAGCTCGTCCAATACATTGCTGAAGAAAGCCACATCACCTCCTTTTAATCTAAGAACTTTCTTACCGGCGCGTGCAAATGAGAGGATCAAGTCGGTAACCTCATCCTGACTTAAAGAAGCATTGTTATACCCTTGCTTTCCTGCGAGGACTATCTGAGCTTCTTTTGAAGCATGTAAATCCAAGATTAAGGGATTGACCAGACGATCGGCGATGATGACATCTGCGAGACCTAGACACTTTTGCAATTTAATAGTAATCAAATCAGGATCCCCTGGTCCTGCACCAGCTAAAACAACCGAGCCCTGATGTGTTATATGTTCATTATCCCAGATCATTGAAAAAGTACCGCAGCGACTGTTGAGTTTCCGGTTTCATCAACAAAAATAGCCGCACCGTTTGACTGCAAGGTGGCATATGGATCAAAAGCTATTGGTGATGCTGTTTTTATGTATGCTTTCACTACTTCATTTAGTTTGACAGGGCCATCAACCGGCGTTTTCTCCAACGTGTTCACATCAAGTTTATATTCTATACCCTTGACGATGGTGCGAATCACGCGACTACCCTGCTGAAGTAAATACTTATTACCAGACTGAAGCGGTTTTTCATCAAGCCAACACAGCAAGACTTCTGCTTCATTATTCAATGATGGTTGATCATTGATGTTGACGATGAGGTCACCACGACTGACATCGATATCATCTTCAAGGTGTAGCACAATACTCTGTGGAGCAAATGCTTCTTCCACTTCCTTTCCTGCTACTTCAATCTTGGCAATGGTGCTGACTAGTTGCGCTGGAAGTATGGCTACTTTATCACCTTTGCGATAAATACCACTTGAGATCTTCCCTGCATATCCACGATAATCATGCAGTTCTTTGGTTTGAGGTCTGATCACATACTGCACCTGAAACCTTGGATGCTCCAGATCAACATCATTATTTAATTCAAGATCTTCCAATAAACTAAGTAACGACTGCCCCTTGTACCAATCCATATGTGTAGATGGATCAACGATATTATCTCCCTGTAGTGCACTTATCGGGATATACTTCACTTCTTTTAAGCCAAGTTGTGATGCAACTTTTGTGTAATCAGCAACAATCCGTTCAAACACCTCTTTAGAAAAATCAACCAGGTCCATTTTATTGATAGCAACAATAACATGCGACACTTTAAGCAATGAAGCAATGATTGAATGACGTCTTGTCTGCTCAAGAACTCCTTGTCTTGCATCCACCAAAATAATGATGGCATTGGCATTGCTGGTGCCGGTGATCATGTTGCGTGTATATTGAACATGCCCAGGGGCATCAGCGATGATGAACTTGCGTTTGGGGGTAGAAAAATATCGGTATGCGACATCAATGGTGATACCCTGCTCACGCTCTGCTCTCAGTCCATCAGTCAACAATGCAAGATCAACCTCACCATTGTCTTTATTCTTTGAACTTCTTTCTACTGCCTCAAGCTGATCAGCAAGGATACTTTTACTATCATACAATAAGCGTCCGATAAGGGTACTCTTTCCATCATCAACACTACCCGCAGTAATAAATCTCAACAAGTCCATATGATCAACTCTTTTATCAATTAAAAATAACCACCCTTCTTCCTGTCTTCCATGGCTGCCTCAGTAACCCTGTCATCAATGCGTGTCTCACCACGTTCACTGATCCTCGTGGCCATGATCTCTTCTACCACTTCATCAAGGGTTGTAGCATTACTCTCAACAGCAGCAGTACATGTCATATCACCTACGGTGCGGTAACGGACTTGTTTTCTAACAACGATATCTCCCTCATCGATCTGAATAAATGGAGATACGGCGATCAGTTGACCTTCGTGAATCAACACTTCCCTTTCATGAGAAAAATAAATAGAAGGAAGTGAGATCTCTTCTGCACGGATATAACTCCATACATCAAGTTCTGTCCAGTTGCTTATAGGGAACACCCTTACATTTTCTCCTTTGTGGATCTTACCATTGTAGATATTCCATAATTCCGGACGTTGCAATTTGGGATCCCACTCTCCAAAATCATTACGCACAGAAAATATTCTTTCTTTCGCTCTTGCCTTTTCTTCATCTCTTCTGGCTCCTCCTATACAAGCATCAAATTTGAACTCCTCAATCGTATCCAGTAAAGTATGGGTCTGCAGCCAGTTTCTGCTGGCAAATTTTCCTTTAGGCTCTGTCAGTCCTCTCTGCTTAATGGTGTCTTCCACTTTTCTAACAATCAGTTCTGCTCCCACTTCAGCCGCAAGCCAATCACGATATGCAATGGCTTCAGGGAAATTGTGACCGGTATCTATGTGGACAAGTGGAAAGGGAAATTTCCCGGGCAAGAAGGCTTTTTTTGCCAACTGCACAAGGGTGATCGAATCCTTGCCGCCGCTGAACAACAATGCTGGTCTTTCAAACTGTGCAGCCACCTCACGCATGATGTGGATACTCTCCGACTCAAGCTGCTCTAAATGATTTAAACGATAATTCTTCATGCTCAATGCTTATTATGCGAATGCAAGCCACACTCTTTTTTACTGTTGTCTTCCCACCACCAACGTCCTGCCCTAAAATCTTCCCCTTCATTAATAGCCCTTGTACAAGGAGCACAACCGATACTCACGAAACCACGATCGTGCAATGGATTGTAAGGAACATGATTGGTTGAAACATATGCCTTCACTTCATCATACGACCAATTCAACAATGGATGAAACTTGATGATCTGATTGACCTCATCCCATTCCAGCATTTGCATACCATCACGATTCGGACTTTGTTCAGCACGGATACCGGTGATCCAGATCTTGTTCCCAGCCAGTGCCTTACGCAAAGGTCTTACTTTTCTGATATCACAACAAGTCTTTCGAAGCTCAACTGAGTTGTAAAAAGCATTCGGACCATGTGCCGCCAGAAATTCATTCAATGTATCAGCATCAGGAGAATAGGCATTGATCTTGACACCATATTTCTCCATGGTGGATGACCACAATGAGTACGTTTCAGGGAAAAGTCTGCCGGTATCAAGGGTAAAAATATTTACACGAATACCAGCTTTGGCAATCATATCAATGATGACCTGATCTTCAATTCCGAAACTTGTAGAAAAAACTGTCTCGCTTGGATATGCCTCGTGAATTATGCGAATCGAATCAACAGCAGACTTACCTGTTATCTTCAATAAAAGTTCAGACAATATACTCTCTTTTACAGCCATGAATCAGATAATCAGGGAAAATTATTAGTCTACTTAAATAGTAGGCAAATATACGTAATCTACCTGAATTCAGCAAATTCTTGAAGCTTCATAAAGCTCATACCAGTCCTGATGATCGAGATCAATATTGAACGCATTAACAATATTCCTGATACGGTCTTCATTCACCGTACCGATCAAAGGAAGTGCGCCTAATTTAACAAGCCATGCAACGGCAATAGACTCCATATCGGTTTGATATGAAATGGCAAATTTTTCCAATTTGGCCCTAACGCGCGTTGCAACAGGATCCTTGCTTTCTGCGATCTTACCTTCAGCAAGTGGTGACATGGCCAGCGGACGCATGAATCGTTGTTTTATGTAATCAAGTTGTCCATTTTCAAACGCAGTGGTGTTTAGCAAATTCAGCTCGATATGATTGCTCACAATTGGACTTCTCAAATATGAGCTCAACAACTGATGTTGAAAAACGGAGAAATTCACCACGCCAATATTCTTGATCTTACCGCTGTCTTTCAACTGTTGTAACGCAACGGCGGACTCTTCGAGGTTGGATAAAGGATCCAACTGATGCAACAGAAATACATCGAGATAATCGGTATGCAGATTTTTCAATGAACGCTCGACGCTGCTGATGATATGTTTAGCAGATGTATCATAATGGGGAACACGATAAGCTGGACGACTCGCATGTGGTAAATTGATCCCACATTTTGAGAAAAGCACAATATCATCGCGTTTGATATTTTTTTGTGAAATTAATTTACCAAAGGTCTCCTCGCAGGCATATCCACCATAGATGTCAGCGTGATCAAAAGTGTTGACCCCCAATTCAAGGCAAAGATTTACGATTCGTTCCATGTTTGCCTGAGTTGCAAAACTCTCCTCCCAGCGATAAAAACCATAGATGGCTGGTGAAACTTTCGGACCTGAATCACTTAAATAAATCTTGTTCATAA
>JBKCFW010000178.1:0-9718 GCA_046303675.1 bacterium | reverse complement strand
CCTAAAACCACATTAGCTGTCTTTCTACCTACGCCAGGTAAGGTCATTAAATCTTCAAGATCGTCACCTGCATCAAACAACAAACGACGTATTGCCGAATCAGTAATATTTTCTTTGGTTAAGCTGATGGGCCTGAGATGGAGCTCAACCAATTTTCGAACATACCGCATCTGCTCATTCATTGGCAGTTTCAGCTTGGCAAATATTTTAGGAACCATCCTTCCTCCTACTACTTCATGTCCGTGGAAAGTCCACCCTACCCCATGCTCAAATCTTTTTGTTGGCGGCTTTGCGATGTCGTGCAACAAGGCTGCCCATCTCAGCCAGAGATCATTGGTATTCTCGCAAATACTATCAAGGACCTGAAGCGTATGATAGAAGTTATCTTTGTGACCTTTACCATCAATGTATTCAGCTCCAGCGAGATCAACCAACTGAGGAAAAATTTCTTTTAGCAGTCCGGTTTTATAGAGCAGATCAAGCCCGACAGATGGCTTTGCAGACATCATGATCTTATTCAGTTCGTCAGTAATCCTCTCCTGTGAAATGATCGCAATACGATGGCATGCATCAGTTATACCGAGTAATGTATTCGCATCAATCGTAAAATTGAGCTGGGATGCAAAACGCACAGCCCTCATCATGCGCAAAGGGTCGTCACTGAATGTTTTTTCAGGAAGTAAGGGAGTTTTGATGATGCCTAGCTCAAGATCCTTGATGCCATTGAAAGGGTCAATGATGTCTTCATGTGAAATGATAGCAAGTTCGAGTGAAGTCTGATTATTATACGATTCGCTCCTGCATTGATCGACATGAAAAGCCAGTGCGTTGATCGTAAAATCTCTTCTTTCCTGATCGTCCTGCAACGTTCCTGGTTCAACGATCGGGTTTCTTGAATGTTGCAGATAGCTTTCTTTTCTGGCACCAACGAATTCAACATCAAAACCATCAAGTGATAAATGTGCTGTGCCAAAATTCTTAAACCAAGAGACTTTGGGTTGTGGATGAAGAAGCGAGCTGACTTTTTCGGCGAGTGCAATTGCATCACCAAGACAAACAATATCAATATCCTTACAAGGTCTTCCCAACAGTTTGTCCCTCACAAATCCACCCACGACAAAAGACGCCAGGCCAAGCTCCTTTGCAGCCTCAGCAACTTTTGAAATGATGAACTTCTCTTTTGGATCCAGGGTCAAATGCATGCAGCGAAGGTAGGAAATACAGACTGAGAACTGATTGGCAGTAGTTGTCTATGAAAAAATAATATACACCAATTCATGTTCAACACAAACAAGCATATCCATTATCTCTATATTCAACGAAAAATTATACTGCCACATTAAAATCCCTCAACGCATCATTCAGACTGGTCTTGAGGTCTGTACTGGCCTTACGTTGTCCGATGATCAAGGCGCAACCAACTTGATAATCTCCCGCTGGGAATGTTTTTGTGTAAGAGCCCGGGATCACTACTGAACGTGCTGGCACACGGCCCTTATACTCAACAGGCGTTGAACCGCTTACATCAATGATTTTGGTCGATTTTGTTATAACAACATTGGCACCCAATACTGCCTCTTTCTCAACAATGACACCCTCTACAACGATGCAACGACTTCCAATAAAGCATCCATCCTCAATGATAACCGGACTTGCCTGTAATGGCTCAAGTACACCACCAATGCCAACACCTCCACTCAAATGAACACCTTTTCCAATTTGGGCACAACTTCCTACAGTAGCCCAGGTGTCAACCATGGTTCCTTCATCAACATATGCTCCAATATTTACATAAGACGGCATCAACACCACATTCTTAGCCAGGTAGGCGCCATAACGGGCAACAGCATGGGGAACTGCGCGAACACCGAGTGATTTATAATCTTTTTTCAAGAGCATTTTATCATAGAACTCAAAAGGCGCTAATTCCCAGGTCTGCATTTGCTGTATACCAAAATACATCAGTATAGCTTGTTTCACCCACTCATTCACCTGCCATTGATCGTCTTTCTTTTCTGCAACACGCAACCTGCCTTTGTCCACTTCTTCTATAACAGCACGAACCGCGTCAGCATATTTTACATCTTTAAGCAAATCCCTGTTATCCCAAGCAGCCAATATTAATTCTTTCAGTTCCATGTTGTTGAATTTTCGCAAAGATAAGGAATGTAAGTTCTGAGCCAACGATCACAATTTCTGCTTCATTTATAATAAATTACACACTCATCAATCTATACTGATCAATGATTTCAACTGCCGTTATCAGCTACGGGATCTCTGCCAGGACCTTCCACATTCCATTCATCACCACCGATCCATTTTTTTCGCTAGACATGATCCTTGAGAGAAATGGAGATGCTGCAGGCAAGGCATTCCCTAATGCAAAAATTGTACGGACGATTGAGGAAGTACTGAGTGATCAAACTATCGAGCTGGTGGTTATTTGCAGTCCAAATACCACCCACTTCCCATACGCAAAAGCTGCAATGCTTGCAGGAAAGCATGTTGTTGTTGAGAAACCATTTACCAATACGCTTCAAGAAGCTGAAGAGCTCATATCGATCTCAAATAAAACTGGCAAGATCTGCTCTGTTTACCACAACCGAAGATATGTGGGAGATTTTCTCACCATGAAAAAAATTATTGAGGAAGGTATGCTGGGTGAAACAAGAGAGTTTTTTGCACACTATGACAGGTATCGTCCGGATCCTAGAACATACGGACTATGGAGAGAGGAAGAGCTTCCCGGAAGTGGCATATTTTATGATCTTGGTCCGCATCTGATCGATCAGGCACTCGTACTTTTCGGTATGCCTACATTCATTCAAGCCGATATCAGAAAAATGAAAACATATTCTAAAGTTGATGATTACTTCGATGTTAAACTTGAATATGACAACCTGATCGTTACACTTCACTCCAGCATGTTGGTCAGGGAAATGGGACCAAGATATTTGATCCACGGAACAAAAGGTTCTTTCATTAAGAGTGGGGAAGATCCTCAGGAGGAATTGTTGAAAGCAGGGGTATTGCCAACCGGACTTGACTGGGGCAAGGAGGGAGAAGAAAACTATGGGCTGATCCATACAGAAATTGAAGGCAAGATCATCAGGGAAAAATATCCTACACTACAAGGAAGTTTCGGACTTTACTATAAAAATCTGGCAAAGAGCATCAATGATGGATTTCCTCTGCAAGAAACTGCACAGCATGGATATAATGTTATACGCCTTATCGAACTTGCTTTTCAGAGCAGTGAGCAAAAGAAAAGGATCAGCTGCTAGAATATGTCGATTGACAACATCGCAACTGATCCTGAACGTATATTGATCTTTTTCTCTTAGATATACTGATTGATCAAATTCTCCAGCCACTCTTGCTTTCCACTGATTTGCTTAGGATCTCCATGTTTGAATGCAAAAGCACGAAGATCCTCAAGACTCATCTTTCCATCTTCAAACAGTTTGCCTTCAGCAGTATCAAAAGATGCATAGCGATCTTTCCTGAATTGTTTATAAGGAGATTGCTGCAAGATCTTGTCAGCAACAACCAACGCGCGTGCAAACGAATCCATTCCACCGATATGTGCATAGAAAAGATCGACGGGGTCTGTTGAGTTTCTTCTGATCTTGGCATCAAAGTTTACACCACCGCCGGCAAATCCACCAGCTTCAAGAATGATCAACATTGACTCGACGAGCTCATTGAGATTCATTGGGAACTGGTCGGTGTCCCATCCATTCTGTGCATCACCACGATTGGCATCGATACTACCGAGCATGCCGGCATCAGCAGCAGTCTGTAGTTCATGTTGAAAAGTATGTCCGGCCAGCGTGGCATGATTCACCTCAACATTGATCTTAAAATCTTTATCGAGTCCGAAATGCCTCAAAAACCCGATCACCGTCGCCGAATCATAATCATACTGGTGCTTGGTAGGCTCACACGGTTTAGGCTCTATAAAGAAAGTGCCTTTAAAGCCATTCTTTCTTGCGTAATCTTTTGCAGTGTGAAGAAAACGTGCAAGATGCTCCTGCTCACGTTTCATATTGGTATTTAAAAGCGTCATGTACCCTTCACGTCCTCCCCAGAAAACATAATTCTCTCCACCCAGACGAATCGTTGCATCCAATGCGTTCTTTACTTGTGTTGCAGCATGTGCAAGTACTGCAAAATCAGGATTCGTGCTTGCCCCATTCATATAACGTGGATTTGAAAACACATTGGCTGTTCCCCACAACAATTTCACGCCACTGGCTTTTTGTTTCAGGTCTGCATAATCCACTATGGCTGCAAGATTACTTTCATATTCACTGAGATTAGATCCTTCATCAACCAGGTCAATATCATGAAAGCAATAGTAAGGAACACCCAGTTTGGTGATGAACTCGAAGGCGGCATCCATTTTGTCTTTCGCACGCTCTATTGCATTAGACGCAACATCCCAAGGGTGTTTCTGGGTACCAGGACCAAAAGGATCTGAACCTGTATTGCAGAAACTATGCCAATAGGCCACAGCAAACTTAAAATGCTCCTTCATGGTTTTGCCTGCTACAACCTGATCCTCATTGTACCACTTGTATGCAAGCGGATTATCTGATCCCTGGCCTTCGAATTTTATTTTTTCAATACCCGGGAAAAATTCCTTGTTTCCTAATGTTACTGACATTTGCTTGTTATTTAGAATTAAAAAAAGTTAAGGTTAAAGATAAGAATCGATTCGTTGGAAAAATCAACTAGCCTCCAAAATCAAAGTTCTTTCTCCAGTGCTGGTATGCTTCAGTATAATGCGACTGCAATTGTTTCGAAGGCTCAATTTTCTCAAGTACTTTGAGTCCAGTAAAAGATTCAGCGGTTGATTTAAAAATTCTAGCTCCAACACCCGCAGCCCTTGCTGCGCCTTGTGCACCATCCGTATTGAACAGCTCTATCGTTGCACCGGTTGTATTGGCAAATGCCTCTGCGAATATCTTACTCTGGAACATATTGGCTTTACCTGCTCTTACGGTGTTTATCTTTAATCCCATTTCTACCATGATCTCTATTCCGTAATAAAGCGAAAACACAATCCCTTCCTGAGCCGCTCTTGCCAGATGCGCGTTGCTATGTCTGTTGAAATGCAAATGCTTCACCATGGCACCGAGATCCTTATTCTCCAGAACGCGTTCAGCACCATTGCCAAAAGGATAACAGAGCACCCCTTCAGACCCGATTGGGACAGTTGATGCCAATTTGTTCATCTCAGGATAGGCAAGACCATTGAACATGTTTTTTCTGAGCCAACTGTTCAATATTCCTGTGCCATTGATACAAAGCAGAACACCATATCTGGGGTTCTCTGAAGTATGATTCACATGTACAAAGGTGTTGACTCTCGACAAAGGATCATAAGATGGTTTGTCGATAACACCATATACTACACCTGAAGTGCCTGCAGTTGCTGCGATCTCTCCAGGTTGCAACACATTAAGCGAATAGGCATTATTAGGCTGATCACCTGCGCGATAACAAACAGGAGTCATTGCCGCAAGTCCTAATTCATTTGCTGCCTGTTCAGTGAGCAATCCTTGTTCACCAAACTGATCCACGCGTGAACAGATCAACCGTTCGTCTATTCCATAGTAAGCAAGCAAATCTGTTGATAGCGACTCGCGCTGCGCATCCCACATGATGCCCTCGGAAAGTCCGGATACAGTCGTGCGCATTTCACCCGTCAACTTATAGGCAATATAATCACCAGGCAACATGACTTTGTGGATCTTGCTGTACAACTCAGGCTCATTGTCTTTCACCCACTTCAACTTTGATGCAGTGAGGTTACCGGGAGAATTGAGATAATGCTGCAAGCAAAATTCTTCGCCCATTGATGCAAATGCCTTACTACCAATTTCAACAGCACGACTATCACACCATATGATAGAAGGGCGTATAGGATTCCCCTCACGATCAACGGCAACAAGTCCGTGCATCTGATAAGAAATACCGATCGCGGCCACTTCGTCTTTTTTGAATTCCGTCTCGCGCGAAAGCAATGCCATCGCATTGCGCAGCTCCTGCCACCACAGAGAAGGATCCTGTTCTGCAAACCCTTGCTGTGGAGCATGAATAACCATTTCGCTTGAAGGTGAAAATGCAGAAGCAACACATTCACCCGTATCGATTGACACCAATGCACATTTCACAGAGGATGAGCCGATATCAATACCAAGAAGGTATTTCATAAAAAATTATTTTACAGTTGAGAACTTGTAAATCGTCTGACTACTATACTTTTCACCAGGCTTCAACACAGTCGATGGGAATGCTGGCTGATTGGGTGAATCAGGAAAATGCTGGGTTTCCAAACAAAAGCCTGTGCGGAATTGATAGGCTGTGCCTCTGCCCTTTTGACTGCCATCCATAAAATTACCTGAATAAAACTGAACACCCGGCTCGTTGGTAAATACTTCAAGTTTTCTTCCTGATGTTTTTTCAATGACAACAATAGAAGGCAGTCCGCTATCCACCTTGTTTAAAACATAATTATGATCGTATCCTTTCCCTATCACGATCTGCTCTTCTGTAGAAGCAATGTCCTTCCCAATCGCTTTAGGAGCAGTAAAATCAAAGGCACTTCCTTTCACATCCCTCAATTCTCCCGTTGGGATCAATGTTGAATCTACAGGAGTGTAAGCATTTGCATTGATCATCAACTCATGATCAAGGATGGTTTTATTGGGATCTCCGCTGAGGTTGAAATAAGCGTGATTGGTAACGTTGACATGCGTTGTCTTGTCTGTCACAGCACTATAATCCATCACAATACTATTATCATCACGAAGTGTATAGGTTACATTCAGATCCACTTTACCGGGATAGCCATTTGCTCCATCTGGAATAACGATTGAAAAAGTTATGCTCCCTTCTCCCTGCACAACATCCCACGCCTGCTTGTCAATACTGCCCACACCTCCATGCAAAGAATTCGCACCATTGTTTGTTGGAAGCGTATACTCTTTTCCTTCCAGTGTAAACTTTCCTTTGGCAATACGATTGGCATAGCGTCCAACCACACAACCGAAATAGGCATTTCCGTTGTAATAGCCTTCAATATTATCATAGCCCAGTGTCACGTCTTGAAAATTACCCGCTTTGTCCGGAACCACAATTGAGACGATAGTTGCTCCATAGTTAGTAAACTCAACGGTCATGCCATTCTTGTTGGTCAGGGCATACAGACCAACTGTTTTCTCGCCAATAGTATCGGTGAACGCCTTTGTACGCTCTGGGTCGGGAGAACCTGGCACGATGTTGTCCGAAGAGTTAACGCAAGAGGTCAATCCCGCGATCAGCAGTTGTAGGAAAGCAAAGAAACGTTTCATGTTGGTTGATTAAATTTCGCAGGCACCATCGCCTGTAGTTGCAATATAATATTTTGGCTCGACTCCAAAACTGTTGAAATAAGAAGTTTTACACCGTTCAACTACTTCATCCAACTTATCAGCACGGACAAGATTGATGGTGCAGCCACCAAAACCACCTCCCATCATCCTGGCACCCCAAACACCTTCACATGCTCTTGCTGTATCAACAAGAGAATCAAGTTCTTTGCAACTGACTTCATAATCATTTTTCAGTCCGTCGTGTGAAGCATAAAGACACCTCCCTGCCTCTTTCCAATCATTCCCTGAGATAGCTTTCGAAAACTGTTCAACCCTGTTGTTTTCATCAACTACATACTTTGCTCTTTTGAACAGCAAACCATCCATTTGCGCTTTTTCTTTTTGAAGCATACCTGTATCTACATCCCGAAGTGACTCAACCGCATACCCCAACTGCTGAAGTCTGGAAACGCCGGCTTCACATTCCAACCTGCGCAAGTTGTATTCAGAAGAAGCAAGCTCATGCTTGATACACGTATCGAACAGTAGGATCTTGTTCTCACCCAGGGCCAAAGGGAAGTATTCATGTTGAAGAGATCGGCAATCCAGCCGAATAGCATGATCCTGCTTCGCATGTATGCTGGCAAACATGTCCATAATTCCGCACTTTAGACCAACAAAATCATTTTCAGCTTCCTTTGCAATCAATGTTAATTCCATCGGAGAAAAGCCGAGATCAAACACGCTATTGAATGCTGTTGCAAATACAGATTCTAGTGCAGCAGAAGAAGACAGTCCGGCTCCCACAGGAATGTCTGAACGAACGACAGCATTAAAAGCTGGTATTGCTTTTCCTCTTTTCTTGATCGCCTTGATCACACCAAGAATATAATTGACCCAATGTGTTGTGGTTGGATTCTCCGGAGAGACATTGAATGAGAACTTTTCCTGATAGTCATATGCCAACACAGAACTGCTTTGTTCACGAGATGCTGATATTGCCACATAACAGTAAAAATCAATTCCTGCAGGCATCACAAAACCTTGATTATAATCAGTATGCTCGCCGATGAGATTGATCCTTCCGGGAGCCCTGAAACACTTGGGTTTTTTAGCAAATTCCGTTTGAAAAAAATCCGAAATCCAATCTTTTGAAATCATGCTGAAAATTTGTTGAAAATAACCAATAAGCAGTAATAAAACGCGCAGGATCGGATTTGAAGTCCAAAGTGAACCAAAGGATTCTGTTTTTGTTACGATTTAAGGAAAAAAAGCACGAAAAAGACCTTTTGATGACGTTCATTTTTTTTATAGAAGATCAAATGCATGATTTTTGCAACCACAAAATGAGATTGCTCTATGCACGAGGAAAATGACGATATTTTAGAACAGGTAACCTCATCTGAATACAAGTATGGGTTCGTGACCGATATTGAGGCTGATGAAGCTCCCAAAGGATTATCAGAGGACACGGTCAGGTTCATCTCGGCAAAAAAGAATGAACCTGATTGGATGTTGCAATACAGACTCAAAGCTTACAGACATTGGCTCACCATGGAAGAGCCAAAATGGCCCAATGTTTGCTACCCTGCGATCAACTACCAGGACATCATCTATTACTCAGCTCCAAAACAAAAAGTTGCCCCAAACAGCCTTGACGAGATCGATCCTGAGTTGAGAAAAACATTTGACAAACTTGGCATATCACTCGATGAGCAAAAACGGCTAACAGGTGTTGCAGTAGATGCAGTGATCGATAGTGTATCGGTAGCTACTACATTTAAAGAAGAGTTGTCAAAGGTTGGCGTAATATTTTGCTCCATGAGTGAGGCAATTCAGGAACATCCTGAGCTCATCAAAAAATATCTTGGTTCAGTAGTTCCTCCAACAGACAATTTTTTCAGCGCATTGAATGCGGCCGTATTTAGTGATGGTTCATTCTGTTACATTCCCAAAGGCGTTCGTTGTCCGATGGAACTATCAACGTATTTCAGGATCAATGCAGCCAACACAGGCCAATTTGAGAGAACGCTCATTGTTGCTGAGGAAGAAAGCTATGTGAGTTATCTTGAAGGATGCACCGCACCAATGAGAGATGAAAATCAATTACACGCTGCTGTTGTCGAACTCGTCGCGATGGAAAAAGCAGAGATCAAATATTCAACAGTGCAAAACTGGTATCCCGGCGATAAAGAAGGCAAGGGCGGTATATACAATTTTGTAACAAAACGTGGGATCTGTGCAGGCAATTACGCCAAAATATCCTGGACACAAGTAGAGACTGGCTCAAGTGTAACCTGGAAATATCCAAGTGTAATTCTTAAAGGCGATTATAGTCTTGGTGAGTTTTATTCTGT
>JBKCFW010000177.1:0-3850 GCA_046303675.1 bacterium | reverse complement strand
GTTTGATAATATTGTCTTTTGTCATGCATATGTGGACCAGACCCAGCATATTCTCCAAGTCCGAATAAAGGCGCAGCATAGCCTTTATTGATGGCCACTTCCAGATATCCGGACTCATTAAAGAACGCAAGCTTTTCGCCTTCAGGAACCTCTCCATAATGCTGACTGATTGTTTCAATGAACGTATCCCTGAGCAATACGATCTTGAACCTTCTGCCTTTACGTTGATACTCAAACTGTTCTTTGGTGATATTCACGATCACATTGAGAAATCGATCGATCATTAAAATTTGTCCTTCAATATAGTTATCGGTCGCATAGGGCTTCATCAATGTTTTCTCGTTGAACTGAATATCCTGATTACCAATTTTTTCAAGTTTAACTCCCGAGAGTATTGCCGAGAAAGCGTCTATAAAAATCCGAGTAAAACTACGAATGGTCTTTGCACTGCCAGATGGTATGGGCAATGCAACAACATGTTGTGGGCGCTCTTCAAGTATCATTGTGATCAATCCGTTATCCGGTAAGCCAATATAATGGCCGTTATGATTAACCAACAACAAATGATCTGCATCATTGTCGAAAGAATTTACCAATACCAGGTGAAAACTTTCATGAGGAAAATTTTTGAAAATACTTTTACAGACATATGCAGCCTGCATGAAATTATAAGGAATAATATCGTGGGAGATATCAATAATGGTAAACCCTTCATTCAACTTCAAGATCTCGCCTTTAACGCCCCCGACCAGATGATCAGATGTTCCAAAATCGCTGGTGAATGTTAAGATCGGCATTGGTGGGATTACTTTCTGGTTCTCAGTTTAACGTGTGGTGATCACTTCATCAATTTTCCGTTCTTGAAAAAGAAAGCCCTCACCATTTTATCAGCGAGAGATGGAAAGAATTTATTTAAGAAGACGGTTTGCTTTCCTTGAAAGGTCATGACCACTGTTCTTTTTCTATTCTCGACTGCATCGACAATAATATTGGCACATGTGTTGGCATCCATTAATGCCCCTTCATCAAGAGGTGACTCTCCTTGTGCATTTCCTTTATGATCTAACGCCGTATTGCGAATATTGGATGCAGTGAAACCCGGACTTACCCACATGACATGTACTCCCTTGTCGACTAACTCAGTCTTGATCGACTCAAGCCAACCTTGTAAAGCGAACTTTGATGCAGAATAGCCGCTTCTTCCGGGTAATCCACGATATCCGGCAATGGAAGATATCCCAACGATAATACCTTTCGACTTTACAATGAATGGTAGTGCATGTATGGTTGTATACATTGCGCCATTAAAATTTATATCCATCACCTTCCTGATCACAGGTATGATGCCAGGTCCACCCTCTTCCAGCAAACCGCGCATGGAGATCCCTGCATTGTTGATTACTATATCAATCCCCCCAAACATTTGTACGGCATGTGACACCAATCGTTGACAATCCCGTTCAACTGCAACATCAACATTCAATACACAAAGTTTGCCTATTGGAGCCTCAGCTTCCAGGTCATGGATCTTATGCTGACTTCTGCCACATGTAACAACATTTGCACCAAGTGCAAGATATTTTAAAACAAGTGCCTTGCCGATACCATCTGTACCACCTGTGATCAAAACGGTCTTGTTGCTATGAGAACTCATGGTGTAAAATTACTTGATAATCGAAAATTAAAGTTGTGTTACCTCAACTATTGCATCGATATTCAAAGGTCCATACACATGTGGGAATGTTTGCTCAACCGAAGGGGACCACTCAAAAATCAACTGACTTCTGAGCAGTTCGCTATCTATAGCCAGCAATACCAGATCATGCTGACCATTGTAGAATCTGGATTTAATGTACTCAACTTGTTCTTTCTCGCTGCAATGAATAAATCCTTCTTCTTTGAGTGCCGGAGATGCATATTCGCCTATTCGCTGTGCATCTTCCCAAGCGGCTTTTGTGGTGATATGATAGATCAGGCCCATTGATAATTTTTTATGAATATACTCTTTTTATTTGTTGCTCTCGTAGCATGAGATCTGCAAGTGCCATTGCTGTAACAGCCTCAAGTACTGGCGGAACACGCAGTGCGATACAAAGATCGTGTCTGCCTCTCACAGCAAATGATTCCATCTGATCAGTCTCCCAGTTATAAGTAAACTGATCCTTAGGAGTTGACGAAGTAGGTTTAATGGCAATACGAAATACAAGCTGGTTTCCATTGGTTATTCCTCCAACGATACCACCGGCGTGATTGGTGGTGGTCTTGCCCAGATTATTCTCTATTGAATCATTGTGCTCAGAACCAAACATATTCGCAGCAGCGAAACCAGTGCCAAATTCAATACCGCGAACTGCTGGAATAGCAAAAACAGCATGCGCAATCAATGATTCTACCGAATCAAAAAAAGGCTCACCTAAACCGAGTGGTAAACCATCTACTACACATTCAACGATCCCTCCAACAGAATCCTTGTTTTCAATAGCCTTTTGCATGCCCTTTTCAATATCTCGCTCTCCTCCAATAGATGTGATCGTTGAAACCACAGAAATTCCTTTCAGCATTTTTTTAGCAACAACACCCGCCGCAACCAGACACAGTGTCAAACGACCACTAAAATGTCCGCCTCCGCGATAATCCTCAAAACCACCATATTTTTTATTGGCAACAAAATCTGCATGGCCTGGTCTTGGAACAGCCCGTTGCTTCTCATAATCACCTGATCTCGTATTCTTGTTCTCAAAAAGGAGCATTAGAGGCGCTCCGGTTGTTTTACCATTGAATACACCACTTTTGAAAATGGGAAGGTCTTCCTCCTGACGAGGCGTGGTTCCTTTCTGCATCCCACCTTTTCGTCTTTCAGTGTCTGCAACAAAATCTTCTACAGACAATGGCATGCCGGCAGGACAACCATCGATCAGTACGCCAAGTCCTTCTCCGTGCGATTCACCAAAAATGCTTACAGCAAATAAATTACCAAAATGATTCATGGTCTCGTTTTAAGTTGTTTGGATATCAAGAGAGGCACCCAATGAAATAAGATCTCTGTAAAAATCAGGATAGGATTTATCAATAGCCTCTGCATCATTGATGTGCACCGGACTCGTTGCACCAAGTGCTGCAACAGCAGCTGCCATGGCAATCCGATGATCATGATGAGAATGAACTTCTGCGCCGTGCAATTCAACACCACCATTAACAAACATGAGGTCTCCATCAAGATCGATCTTTACACCGAGTTTCCCAAACACATCCTGCAATGTGAGGGCCCTGTTACTTTCTTTATGTGTCAACCGTTCTGCCCCTTTAATTTTTGTTATCCCTTTGCAATAAGCTGCAAGTGCAACGAGTGGAGGAAATAGATCCGGACACTCAGTGGCATCAAATTCAAAAGCATGTAATGCAGCGGGACTGACATGATAAACGCCATCCAAGTAATTACATGACGCTCCAGCATCCCTGATTGCTTCGAGGATCTTCATGTCGGCCTGTACAGAATCCATGCGCATACCATCGATGGTAAGCTTCCCTGAAATTGCCCCCGCAACAAAAAGAAATGCCGCACCACTCCAGTCTCCCTCAACCTGATAATGCATTTCACCTGTAGGTTGAATGTGTTCATTATGATCGAATACAAATTCCTCATAGTGATGAACAAGAGGAACTTTCATTCCGAATGACTTAAGCACTGACAACGTAAGGTCTATATATGGCTTGCTCTTTAAATCATTTACTTTGATGGTCACCCCCTTAGCATTCGATGCAGAAAAAGCCATCAACAATCCGGTAAGAAATTGTGAACTCAGACTTCCATCCACCTCGATTGTTGTTGGCATCATAGGCCCTTTTATAG
>JBKCFW010000176.1:0-23305 GCA_046303675.1 bacterium | reverse complement strand
AAATATTTCGATGCATCAAGAATGTATTGATAGAATTCATAATCTTCACGCATCGCAACAAATTCATATGGTGGTCGCCACAATCGCATAAATCTTTCCAGCTCCTGGTTCTCGAATCCGGTTATTTGTTTGACAAGTGCTTTGTTAAATCGGTTGTCAACAAATTTCTCTTGTTCCTCTTTGATCAGTCTGTTTTGAAAACTGCGCATCACCTTATTCTTTCTGAACTTGAATGAATTGATCACGCTGTTGGGGTCGATGTTTCCTGATGCACCTGAGAATTGGAGTCCCCCTCCTTCAAATTCAAACACCTTTCGGTATTTCTCACGGTTCTCCATCGAATCTTCTCTGTATGATTTTCCTATGATCACTACTTCTTTCAAAGTCTGGTATTTATCATTTACCCTTATTTGAAGTGAGATATCAAAGCCCGCCGGATATTTGATGTCTTTTACAGGAAAGGAGGTCGTTGATCTGCCCATATAGGTAAATACCACTGAGTCGGTTTTGTCAACACTGATCCCATACCTGCCCGTTGAATCCGTATACGCCACTTGTCCTTTATTGGAAGCAACTTTGACCGCTCCTATTGATACCATTCGGGTTGAGTCGTAAACTCTTCCGGTAAGCCACACTTGTGATTGAAGCGGGCTTACACAACAAAGGACAACAATAATGAATAATGAACGCATCAAGGGCAGATTGTTGTTTCTATATATAATGAATATATTGAACCCGGTGGTTCGCCATCATCTCCTGACCCATTTCCTGATCACTTGCGGGTAATGCTTGTGTTCAAGTACATGGATCTTTTCAGCCAGGCTGTCTGCTGTATCTGAGGGGAGCACCTCGATTTTTTCCTGAAAGATGATCTTGCCGTTATCATAATGATCATCAACATAATGGATCGTTATACCCGATTGTTTGTCGCCAGAAGCGATCACTGCCTGATGCACCTTCTCCCCATACATCCCTTTTCCTCCATAGGAAGGCAACAATGCAGGATGAATATTAATGATTCGGTTAGGGTAGGCGGCGGTCAGTTGTTGGGGCACTTTCCACAGAAAACCAGCCAATACTATATGTGTAACACCTTGATTTTTAAGTACTTCAACGTATTCTGGGGTGTCTGTGAACCGTTTTTTATCTATTACCAATGTATCAATACCAAACCGTGAGGCGATGGTCAGCACACCGGCATCGGGCCTACTGGCCACAATTAGTTTTATATGTATATCTTTTTGATTTTCAAAGTATTGTATTATTTTTTCCGCATTACTCCCCTTCCCGGATGCAAAAATGGCCAGTTGAACCTGTTCGTAGGGCATGATGCGCATCCTTCTGAGTATTTTTTTCTCATAATTCCAGAAGAATTTGAATTGTCCGAAGAAAAAAGCCACGATCATTAGGATGATCTGATAGCCAAATACCAGAATAAAAATGCGAAGCAGGAATGGCCACACCCATATGGTGGTTTCATCAAACCCAACCCAGGCAGTAATACTTCGGGAAATATAAGCGGTTGAAGTACCTGTGATCGCAAAAGTGCACAGTATCAGGAACAGTTGTTTTGAGGAAACATTCCACTTTTGCTGGAGTTTGTTTAACATGCTGCAAAGAGAAGCAAAAAAACAGATTTGAGTGCATTTTGCGGTTTGTATTTCTTCATGCTGATAGTTATACTTACGATTTCATGACAATTCAAGTAATAATGAGTGGCACATCCTCTGAAATGCAGTACCAGTCTACATCAAAAAAATGTTAACGATGTTGATATATTGTTAGAATCCTGTCTTAAATTTGCACCCGTTCGCGGTACAGGTCTATTTCAACCACAATTCAATGAGGGTATGAATCAGAAAAGAAAATTTTTACAACAACTTTCCTCGATTTTAGTTTTAACGGCGCTTCTATTGGTAACAACGCTGTCGCATGCACAGGACGGGAAGGCACTATTTAATCAGAAATGTGCGTCTTGCCACGCAATCGACAAGAACCTGGTTGGTCCGGCGCTTAAAGGTGTTGAAGACCGTTGGGATGACAAGGCCATGTTGCATGAGTGGGTTCGTAACAGTGCCGCAGTGATCAAAAAAGGCTATCCTCGTGCGGTTGCCGTATACAACGAATACAATAAGATCCAGATGACTGCATTTCCTGAGTTGAAGGATGCAGACATCGATGCAATTCTTGCATATATCAACACGGGAGGCGCAAAGGCTGCTGCAGCTGCTGCACCTGTTGACGGGGCGGCGCCCACATCTGGCGGAAATGAATCTGACTCAAACTTGCTTTATGGTATCCTGACATTGATCCTCGCTGTCATTGCGTTGATCCTGCTTCAGGTTAACAGCAATCTTCGCAAGATGTCTGACGAGGCTGAAGGCGTTGCAAGTTCCGAGCCTGTTCCTTTCTATCGCAATAAAGCGTACATCGCGATCGCAGCGATATTATTGTTCCTTGGCGGTGGATACCTTACTTTCCAGGGTGCTCAGGAAATGGGAAGATCTAAAAACTATCAACCAGAGCAACCGATATATTATTCTCATACAGTTCACGCAGGCATCAATCAGATCAACTGTTTATACTGCCATGGTGGTGCGCAGGAAAGCAAACACGCAAACATTCCTTCTGTGAATGTGTGTATGAATTGCCACATGGGCATCAACGAATATGCAAAGGGTCCAAAGTTGTATCGTGAAGATGGCACTGAAGTTGATGGTACAGCCGAGATCCAGAAATTGTATCAGTATGCCGGCTGGAATCCTGATAAAAAGCAATACACTGAAAAAGGAAAGCCAATTGAGTGGATCCGTATCCACAACCTTCCTGACCACGTTTACTTCAATCACGCACAACACGTGAATGCAGGCAAACAGCAGTGTCAAACTTGTCATGGTGAAATTCAGAAAATGGATGAAGTATACCAGTTCACTGATCTAAGCATGGGCTGGTGCGTAAACTGTCACAGGGAAACCAAGGTGCAGTTCACAGACAATAAGTTTTACAGCATTTATGAGAAGTTCCATGAGGATATGAAGAACAAGAAGCTTGACAGCGTGACTGTTGAGAAGATCGGCGGAACTGAATGTCAGAAATGTCACTATTAATATAACACTCGGGAGCATCTCATAAAAAGTACAATCTAACAACTGTTATGAAGCAAAAAAAATACTGGCAGAGTTTCGGTGAATTGAAAAACAGTGAAAATTTCCAGGAAAGGGTTCAGGATGAATTCGGTGAAGATCTTCCTGTGGTGGATCCGCAAGAGGGACTGCTTGATGCGAAGGCGCCAAGAAGAGATTTCTTAAAATATCTTGGATTCAGCACCGCTGCAGCTGCAGCAGCTGCAAGTTGCGAGATGCCTGTTAAGAAAAGCATCCCGTATCTCAACAAACCTGATTCGATCATTCCTGGTGTTGCCAATTATTATGCTACCACGTATGTGAATGATGGTGATGCAATACCGGTTGTTGCCAAGGTTCGTGATGGCAGACCCATAAAAATTGAAGGAAACGAACTTTCTACCATCACCAACGGAGGTACTTCGGCTCGTGTTCAGGCTTCTGTACTTGGTTTGTATGATACTGCACGTCTACGTTTCCCGCTTGCCAATGGCAAAGAGGTGAGTACGTTTGACGCATTCGATAAAATGGTTTCAGAAGGATTGGCTGGTGTAGGGGATAAGCAAGTTGTATTGCTTACCGAGACCATCAATTCTGTTACCACTAAAAATGTTATTGCTTCTTTTCTCGCAAAATATCCGGGTTCGCGTCATGTACAATATGATGTGATCTCATCAAACGGGATGCTCGCTGCCAACCTTATTTCATTTGGCAAGCGCGGTATTCCTTCTTACAGATTTGATAAAGCCAAGACCATTGTTGGTTTAGGCGCTGATTTCCTTGGTACATGGCTTAGTCCGGTTGAATATGCCCGTCAGTATGCTGAAGGCAGAAAGATCAACCAGGCGAATCCTCAAATGAGTAAGCATATTCAGTTTGAGGCAACGTTGAGTCTGACCGGTGCCAATGCGGATGACAGATATGTTGCTAAACCTTCAGAAGCTGGTGCTGTAGTACTGAATTTGTATGCTGCACTTGGTGGCAACGTAACTGCACCTGCATTGTCTGACGAGCGTTTGAAGAAAGGCATCAAGCAAACAGCAGAAGCATTGAAGTCTGCCGGTTCAGCATCACTCGTTGTTTGCAGAAGCAATGATGTGAATGTTCAACTTGTAGTAAATGCGATCAACCAAATGCTCGGTGCTTATGGCAACACGATCGATTGGGGCACAACACTGAACAACCGTCAGGCCGATGACGCTCAGATGGTCCAGCTTGTTCAAGACATGAATGATGGCAAGGTGGGTGCTTTGTTGATCCATGGCGTTAACCCAGCGTACGATTATTTTGATGCGAAGAAATTTGAAACAGGTCTCGCAAAAGTTGCTGTATCCGTTTCATTCAATGAAAAAGAAGACGAGACTTCAGTTCTTTGTAAATATCAGATCCCTGATCATCATTTCCTGGAGAGTTGGGGAGATGCAGAACCTAAATCAGGTTATCTGACTTTCATTCAGCCTACCATTGCTCCTTTGTTCAAGACAAGGGCATTCCAGACTTCATTGTTGAAGTGGAGTGGAGATACTACTTCTTACGGAGATTACTTTAAAAAATATTGGTTAACCAAGTTTGGTTCACAAGCTGCTTGGGATCAGGCACTCCAGAATGGGGTGGTTGAAACTACTGCAGCAATAAGTGCCGGAAATTATAATGGCAGTTCTGTAGCAACCGCTGTTGCTAAGCTTGCCTCAGCAAAGCCTTTAGCCGGAACAGAAATATTCCTTTACACCAAAGTGGCCATTGGTTCCGGTAAAGAAGCCAACAACCCATGGTTACAAGAGATGCCTGATCCGATCACTAAGGCTACATGGGACAACTACGCGGTCATTTCTTTTGCAATGGCGAAGCAGTTGGGCATCGTAGTAGATGATAATTATGAAGTTGAGGTAGATAAGCCTGTTATCAATATAACCGTTGGTAAAATAAATATGTCACTTCCTGTTCTTGTGATACCAGGTATGCACAAGGATGTGATCGGTATCGCATTGGGATATGGTCGTTCTGAAAAGATCGGAAAAGCTGCAGCCAATGTTGGACAGAATGCATTCCCACTTGTTGGTTTTGATGGCACTTCATTTATGTACGGTGCCAGCAATGTGACGTTCGAAAAATCCAAAGAGACATTTAAGATTGCATATACCCAGTCGCACAACCAGTATGAAGGTCGTGATGAAGTGGTTCGTGAATTTGCATTGGAAGACTTCAAGAAGAATCCTACAGTATTGGCAGATGACAGGCATAAGCTTGTTGAGGATTACGCAAAAAATACAAAAGACTTCGCTGCTGAAGGAACTTTATATCCAAGTCATCCATATCCCGGACCAAAATGGGGAATGAGCATTGACCTTAACTCATGTATCGGGTGCGGTGCATGTACGGTTGCTTGTACTTCAGAGAACAACGTAGCTGTTGTTGGTAAATCAGAAGTACTACGTGCGCATGAGATGCATTGGCTTCGCATCGACAGATACTTCGCTACATACCGCGATGATTCAGGTTCTGATAATTTGGATGACCTGAATGTTGTCTTCATGCCGATGTTGTGTCAGCATTGCGACAACGCTCCATGTGAGAATGTTTGTCCGGTGAATGCAACCAACCACAGCAGTGAAGGTCTTAACCAGATGACATACAACCGTTGTATCGGTACACGTTACTGTGCGAACAACTGTCCTTATAAAGTAAGACGCTTTAACTGGGCTGATTACATGGGTGCGGATAGTTTTGGTGATAATCAGCGTGAGGTACTTGATGATTCAGTGATGATGATGAACGATGATCTCACCAGAATGGTATTGAATCCTGATGTAACCGTGAGATCACGTGGTGTGATCGAGAAATGTTCTTTCTGTGTGCAGCGTTTGCAGGAAGGAAAGCTCAAAGCGAAAAAAGAAAACAGGCCGCTTGAAACCGGTGCGAACGGCAAGTGGGATATCAAGACGGCTTGTCAGCAGGCTTGTCCAACCAACGCAATCGTTTTCGGTAACGTACATGATAAGCAAAGTCCGGTGAGTAAGATCCGTAATGAAGAGCAGACCAACAGGGTGTTCTATTCGTTGGAGCAGATCCACGTTCTGCCTAACGTTAACTATCTGGCGAAGATCAGAAATACTGACAGGCATGTAGGTGTTGTCGAGGAAGGACATCATGAAGCAGCAGCTGAACATGCTGAGGAGAAAAAAACCGAGGCGGCACATTAATAAAAGAAACTAGCGAATTCTCATAAACGACCAACGCATGAGTTTAACAAAGTACGAATCACAGATCAGAGAACCATTGGTGAATGGGAACAAGACTTATGGTCAGGTTACCCGTGACATTGTGCATACCATTGAAGCCAAGCCTACCCGTTTGTGGTATATTGGTTTCTCTATTTCAGTAGCACTTTTATTGTTTGGCGTATACTCTGTATACCGTGAGGTAGTGTACGGAATCGGACAGTGGAATGTAAACCGTACCATTGGTTGGGGTTGGGACATCACCAACTTCGTTTGGTGGGTTGGTATCGGTCACGCTGGTACATTGATCTCTGCGATCTTGTTACTCTTCCGTCAAGGATGGAGAACGGGTGTTAACCGTGCTGCTGAAGCGATGACGATTTTTGCGGTAATGTGTGCCGGTCAGTTTCCTATCTTCCACATGGGAAGGGTATGGATGGCGTTTTTCACCTTGCCTTATCCAAATACACGCGGACCACTTTGGCCTAACTTCAACTCACCATTGTTGTGGGACGTATTTGCGATCTCAACCTATTTCACGGTTTCCCTTTTGTTCTGGTACTCAGGATTGCTTCCTGACTTCGCTACAGTAAGGGATCGTGCCAAAACAAAATTGCGTAAGCATCTATATGGTATCGCTTCATTTGGTTGGAGCGGAAGTACCAAGCACTGGCAGCGTCACGAGAGTTTGTCACTTGTACTCGCCGGACTTTCAACTCCGCTGGTACTTTCAGTACACACGATCGTATCGTTCGACTTCGCCACTTCAGTAGTTCCGGGATGGCACACGACCATCTTCCCGCCATACTTCGTTGCGGGTGCGATCTTCTCTGGATTTGCAATGGTGCAAACACTGATGTTGATCCTTCGTAAGGTGATGAATCTTCAAGATTACATCACGCTTGGTCACATCGAGGCAATGAACAAAGTGATCGTACTTACCGGTTCAATCGTTGGATGTGCATACCTCACAGAATTATTCATGGCCTGGTACAGCCAGGTACCTTTTGAGCAAGATATCTTCTTCAAATACAGAATAGCTGGTCCGTACGGATGGAGCTATTGGCTGATGATGACCTGCAACGTGATCTCTCCGCAGTTGTTCTGGTTCAGAAAACTCAGAAGAAATGTATTGTTCACGTTCATCATGAGTATCATCGTGAACATTGGTATGTGGTTCGAGCGTTTCGTGATCATCGTATCTTCTTTGTATCGCGACTATCTTCCTTCATCATGGTCGATCTATTACAGACCTACCATTTGGGAGATCGGTTTTTATCTCGGAACATTCGGTTTGTTCTTCACTTGTTTCTTCCTCTTCTCTAAATACTTCCCTGTTATTGCGATCGCAGAGATCAAACATGTACTCAAGACAACAGGGGAAAGCTTTAAGAATGATATGAGTCTGCTCGAAACCAAAAAAGTAGATGAGTTTTTGGACGAGATGCATCATGGTCATCATGAAGAAGGAACCGTAAAAGTGGCAAGTCACTAAATAAAAAAGTAAAAAGTATACGATGGCTTTGAAAAAATTTGTTGTAGGCTGTTTTGAAGATGAGAAAGTTCTCTTCCCGGCTGTTGACAAGGTGAGAAAGGCAGGTTATAAGTTTCATGATATCTACACTCCTTTTCCTGTTCATGGATTGGATAAGGCAATGGGACTTCGTGAAACCAGTCTGCATACCGCAGGATTCATCTACGGATTGATCGGAACCACCACAGCGGTTACGTTCATGACATGGGTGTTCACCAAAGACTGGCCTGTGAATATTGGTGGTAAACCCAATTTCGCTTTACCAGCCTGGATCCCCATCACGTTCGAGCTGACCGTATTGTGCGCTGCTGTTGGTATGGTGCTTACTTTCTGCTATATCTGTCAGCTTGCTCCATTTGTAAAAAGACATCATTTCCATGCACGTGCAACCGATGATCTTTTTGTGATGGTGATCGAGTGTGGGGAGAAAACCAAAGAAGAAGATATCAAATCATTGCTCAGCAGTGCAGGTGCGCAGGAAGTGAATACACAAGTTGCTGAAGAAGGATGGTGGATCGGAAGATATGATAAGGAAGATAAATTGTATAGAGAAACAAACATCGCTTAATAATTCAGTGGAAGAGACCAGCGGAGATCATAAAACAACAAACGAGATGAAAAGATCAACAATTGTTTTCTGTGTACTTGCTTCAGCGTTGATAGCTGTTGTTGGATGCAGTGATGTGAAAAGGACCAGAGGAACTGCATACATGCCTGACATGGCAGACAGCAGGGCGTATGAAACGTATTCTGTAAATCCTGTATTTGCTGATGGCCGTACCAGTCAGGGTCCTGTTGCCGGCACCATTAAGCGCGGTGAAGAATATCCTGTGCATCTTGAAATGGATGCTGTCGGTGACACGGCTAATTATTTTGCATCACGCGCTTTGCCAAACCCTATTCAATCGTTGAGTGCAGAAGAGATGAAAGAAACTGAGCGACTTTATCTCATCAATTGTGGTATCTGTCATGGTCAAAAACTTGATGGTAACGGTCCGCTTTGGAAAGATGGCGATGGTCCGTATCCATCAAAGCCTGCTGCACTGGTAGGAGACGCGAAGTATGAGGCGATGCCTGACGGACAAATGTTCTATTCCATCACTTTTGGAAAAAACCTGATGGGTAGTTATGCATCACAATTGTCGGCCAAGCAACGCTGGATGGTGATCACATATATCAAAACCAAACAAGGTAAGAAAGCGGCACCATTAGTCGTTGCAGAAGTAAAATAATAACCAACGCATTAAATAATCAGGGATGATCAAGCAACAATTTGAGATTTCAGCAGGGTATAAAAAATGGACGAACATTCTTTTGGGAGTGGGCGGACTGGTACTGGTGCTGGGATTCGTTTTCCTCGGAATGAGTAAGGATGAAGTAGAGCAAACAAGGTTTTGGGCAGGGCTGCTTCAGAACAGTGTGTTCTTTCTTCTTGTGGTAAATGCCAGCATGTTCTTCATCTGTGCTACAACACTCGCCATGGGTGGTTGGCAAATGGCGTTTCGTCGTGTTCCTGAAGCGATATCAAGTCTGGTCCCTGTATTTTCTGTATTGGCTTTACTTGTTTTCGTAGGGATCATATTCGGACACAAGCATACGATATACCATTGGTTGGATACAGAACATGTTGAACATGATCCTATCCTCAAAGGGAAAAGCGGATTTCTCAATCCAACTTTTTTCATGGTATGGACGATCATCACCCTGGTGGTATGGTCTTTGGTAGGTGCTAAAATGAGAAAATTATCTTCTCAGGCAGATGAGCCAATGGATCAGGAGAAGTCAAAAAAATTCATCTGGAACAATACCGTATGGGGTGCGATCTTCATTGTGTTCTTTGCCCTGACCGTAGGATCAACTATTCCTTGGCTCTGGCTGATGAGTATTGATGCTCACTGGTATTCTACCATGTATAGCTGGTATACATTTGTAAGTTCATTTGTTGCAGGTATGTCGTTGGTATCCCTCTTTGTGATCTATCTCAAGAACAGAGACTACCTGGATTATGTTACCGAAGATCACCTGCATGACCTCGGTAAATTCATGTTCGCATTTTCGGTGTTCTGGACATACCTCTGGTATTCACAGTTCATGCTGATCTGGTATGCAAACATTCCTGAAGAAACGGTTTATTTCAAACCACGTATGCAGGGAGCCTACAGGGGGATCTTCTTCCTCAACCTGATCGTGAATTTTGCTGTTCCGTTGTTGTTGCTGATGACAAGAGGTGCGAAGAGAAGCTACACTACTATTACGGTGCTTGCCGTACTGATCATATTGGGTCACTGGACTGATTTCTATCAGATGGTGATGCCAGGAACGATGCATGAACATTATAGCCTTGGTTGGTTCGAATTTGGTATATTGGCTTTGTACGCAGGCCTGATCATGTTCTTTGTGGGAAGGGCGTTGACCAAGAAACCATTGTTTGCCAAATATCATCCTTTCATCAAAGAAAGTGTGATCCACGAGGTGTAAGGGTTTGAACAGAATAAAACAATCGAATACATTAACAAAACATACGTAAGCACATGTCGGGTTATTTCATTTTAGCAATCTTGGCGCTGGCGTTCATCGTCACATTTCAGATCGCAAAAGCTAGTGAATATGTTTCTGTGTTGAAGGGCGAGGAAAAATCATTTAGGCAAAACAATCGAGTGAATGCCTTTATGTTCATCATTTTCCTTGTGCTTGGACTTGCAGGAGCATGGTGGTGCAATGAACTTTTCTACAGCAAGACCTTGCTGGCGCAACCCGCTGCTTCAGATCATGGAGAGAAGATCGACTTGATGTTGTGGATCACCATTGCAGTGACCGGGGTCGTATTTTTAATGACCCAGATCCTTCTATTCTGGTTCGCATACAAGTATCAATTTTCTGAAAAGAGAACAGTTTATTATTTCCCGCACAACAACAAGCTTGAATTACTGTGGACCGTAGTACCTGCTATATTCCTTACGGTTCTTGTAGGGTTTGGTTTGTTCTATTGGTTCAAGATCACAGGTGATGCACCTAAAGATTCTCAAGTGGTAGAGATCACCGGAAAGCAATTCAACTGGATGGTGCGTTATCCAGGTAAAGACAATGTGTTGGGAAGAAAGAATTACAGACTGACCGATGCATCAAACGGCAATGCGCTGGGTGTTGATTGGGAAGATGGAGCAAGTCATGATGATATCGAAGCTACCGAGATGCACCTGGTGGTGAATAAACCTGTACAACTGGTGATCAACGCGCAAGATGTTATTCATGATGTTGGACTTGTTCATTTCAGATTGAAAATGGATGCCGTACCGGGTATTCCAACAACACTTTGGTTCACGCCAAAGTATACCACCGCAGAGATGAAGAAAATTACAGGGAACAAGGATTTTGTTTATGAAATTTCCTGTGATCAGATGTGCGGTAGTGGTCACTATTCCATGCGTGGTGTGATCGTCGTAGAAACACAGGAAGAATACGACGCATGGTTGGCTTCAAAGAAGCCGCAATATCTGACAGTGAAAGAAGCTGCTGCTCCGGCTCCAGCGACAGACACCACTGCAGCAGCATCTAAACCCTTGGCACAACTCAAATAAAGTTAAACAACTTTAAAAAAATTAAAATGAGTAGCGAAACAGTATTACACGGACACGCAGCGACAACGACATCACATTCGCATGATGCTCATGGACATGACCATCATCACGAAGAGTCATTCCTCACGAAGTATGTATTTACCACCGATCACAAAATGATCGGAAAACAGTTTTTGATCACCGGTATCATCTGGGCGATCATCGGAGGTTTGTTCTCAGTGCTTTTCCGTCTGCAATTGGGTTATCCTGACGCAACCTTCCCTTTCCTTGAAGATCTTTTCGGAAAGTGGGCAGCAGGTGGCCGTATCACCAATGAATTCTATTATGCACTGGTTACCATGCACGGAACCATTCTGGTGTTCTTTGTATTGACTGCCGGACTAAGCGGAACCTTTGCTAACATTCTTATTCCTCTTCAGATCGGAGCAAGGGATATGGCTTCAGGTTTCTTGAATATGTTGAGCTATTGGTTTTTCTTCCTCGCCAGTGTCGTGATGTTTGCTTCGTTGTTCATTCAAACTGGTCCTGCTTCAGGTGGATGGACGATCTATCCTCCATTGAGTGCGCTTGGTCAGGCGAGTGAAGGTTCAAAGTTGGGTATGGATTATTGGTTGATCTCCATGGCATTGTTCATTGTGTCTTCACTCCTTGGCGGCTTGAACTATATTTCAACGATCCTCAACCTTCGTACAAAAGGCATGAGCATGACGAGAATGCCACTTACGATGTGGGCGATCTTCTTCACTGCTGTGTTGGGTGTACTTTCTTTCCCTGTACTTCTTTCAGGTGCGGTGTTGTTGTTGTTTGACCGTAATCTTGGTACAAGTTTTTATCTTTCAGAGATCGTAGTGAAAGGTGAGATCCTGCCTAACGAAGGTGGCTCTGCCATTCTTTTCCAGCACTTGTTCTGGTTCCTTGGTCACCCTGAAGTATATATTATATTGTTACCTGCAATGGGTATGGTGTCTGAGATCCTTTCAGTGAATTCAAGAAAGCCGATCTTTGGTTACCTCGCGATGGTTGGTTCATTGTTTGCGATCGCGATCCTCGCATTCCTCGTGTGGGCTCACCACATGTTCGTAACTGGACTTAACCCATTCCTTGGTGCATTCTTTGTATTGCTAACCTTACTTATTGCGGTTCCATCGGCCATTAAAGTATTTAACTGGCTTACCACTTTGTGGAAAGGAAATATCCGTTTCACTCCTGCAATGTTGTTTGCAATTGGTTTTGTGAGTTTGTTCATTTCAGGTGGATTGACCGGTATATTTCTCGGTAACTCAACATTGGATATTCACCTGCATGATACTTATTTCGTTGTTGCGCACTTCCACATTGTGATGGGTGTTGCATCATTCTTCGGAATGTTTGCAGGCGTTTATCATTGGTTTCCTAAAATGTACGGACGCTATCTCAACAACACTATGGCTTCCATCCATTTTTGGGTAACATTGGTTGGTGCATACCTGATCTTCTGGCCTATGCACTATTCCGGACTCGCTGGTATGCCAAGGCGTTATACAGATTGGAGCAACTGGCAGTCGTTTAATCAGTTTCAAGGAATGAACAGTTTCATCAGCACGGTTGCAATGGTCGTTTTTGCTGTACAGTTGCTGTTCGTTTTCAACTTCTTTTATTCGATCTTCAAAGGAAGAAAAGTACAATCAGAGAATCCATGGGGAGCCAACACGCTTGAGTGGACCACCCCAATCAATCCTGGTCATGGAAACTGGCCTGGTGATATTCCTGAAGTACACAGGTGGGCATATGATTATGGTAAGGACGGAAGGGAATTCATTCCCCAAACTGAGCCTGTCAGTGCCAATGAATCGAAGCATTAAAAAACGACCGTGTTAACAACACGGTATAAATAACATGATGCAGATGAATGACACGAAGGGGAGTAAGGCATCAATGGTTTCAGTAAAGCTGAAAGATTATCAGCAGCTGATGAAATTCACACTGAGTTTCACAGTTGTATTTTCTTCGGTGGTTTGTTACCTGATGGTTCCCGGAGTACCGTTCGACATCATATCAGTTCTTTTACTTTTTGTTGGTGGTTTGCTCATAACAGGAGCAGCTAATGCGATCAATCAAATTGCAGAAAAAGATACCGATGCCATCATGAAGCGAACATCCAATCGTCCGGTTGCCTCCGGCAGAATGACGGTTGATGAAGCGGCTACTTTTTCAGTAGTAGCAGCTGTGTTTGGTATTTTTATCATCGGGCTCTCGTTCAACTGGGTCGCTGCGGGAATTTCTGCGTTCAGTCTCTTTTTATACGGGTTCATTTATACTCCGTTGAAAAAGATACACTCGATAGCAGTACTTGTAGGTGCAATTCCCGGAGCACTTCCTTGTTTGATCGGATGGGCGGCAGGTGATCCTGAATTGGGTATTGGGGGATGGATATTGTTCACCCTTCAATTCTTCTGGCAGTTTCCGCATTTCTGGGCAATTGCTTGGGTATCGCATGAAGACTACAGCAAAGCAGGATTCAGGTTGCTTCCTTCAAGAGGTGGTCCAACCAAATACTCAGCTGTACAATCCATACTGTACTCAGTACTCCTCATACCTATCGGGGTTCTTCCTTTTGTGTTTGGTATGAGTGGACTTGTAAGTATGGTCATCATCCTGATCGCAAATCTTGTAATGCTTTGGTTTTGTATCAGGTTGTTCCGTGAGATGGATGTGAAGTCGGCACGAAGAGTGATGTTTGGTTCTTATGTATACTTGCCTGTTGTGTTGTTATCCTTAATGGCAAACAAAAAGCAGGATGCAGAAGAAGTAAAGGTGATGAATCAAGAGTTTAAGATTGTAAATTATTTGAGCGATCGTAAATGTTGAATAAAGTCATGGCACAAACAATAAGCGATCAGAAAAAACGAATGCATCCCCACAAGTTCACCATGTGGGTTGCCATAGGTAGTATCCTGATGATGTTCGCTGGTCTGACCAGCGCTTACATCGTCAAGAGAAGCCAGGCAGGATGGATCATGCTTGAGATACCGGTTGTTTTCTGGTATTCAACCATTGCCATTCTGTTGAGCAGTTTGATGATACACTTATCACTCAAGTCGCTCAGGCAGCGTGACATGAAGGCCTACAGAAACTGGCTGGTATTGACTGCTGTGTTTGGGGTTCTTTTTCTTGTATTGCAAGTGATCGGATTTAAGGCATTTGGTGAGATGGATATACGATTGGTAGGCGCGGGATCAAATGCTTCGCATTCGTTCTTGCTGGCGATCTCTGGATTACACGGACTGCACGTGTTGGGTGGTGTGATCGCGTTGGTGGTGATGGCAATCAGAGCTGTACTGACTTCCACAAGGAATTACAATACAGTCCCACTTGAAGTGGTGTCTACATATTGGCATTTTGTAGATCTGTTATGGATCTATTTATTTATATTTTTTAATTGGATGAGATAATCTGATTAATTGAACCCTTAAACAGTAAAAGCATGGCAACAGCCCAAGCACAAATGGATTCGAAATGGTGGAGTGGTGGTAAAAGCCCCTTCAATGTTGAGTACGGCAAGTTGATGATGTGGTACTTCCTGATGAGTGATGCCTTCACCTTCGGTGCATTTCTGATCTCTTATGGAACGATTCGTTTCAGCCAAAATTATTGGCCTGATCCGAATGAAGTATTCAATGCATTTCCTTTAGCCGGTCACGCGAATCTTCCGCTTGCATTTGTGAGTTTGATGACCTTCATTCTCATCGTGAGTTCTGTAACAATGGTGTTGGCGGTACATGCCGGACATCACAACGATAAGAAAGGTGTGGTCAAGTGGATGATCTGGACGATCATTGGCGGTATTGCCTTCCTTGCTTGTCAGGCTTGGGAGTGGACGCACCTTATCACAGGTGATCATGCAGTACTGATCAATGGAGAAATTAAAAGTATGGGTACAACAGTAACCATGAACCCCTGGGGTCCACATGTAACTGTTCCCGGTCAAGAGGGACATGTTTCAACTCCTGGTCCGGTCGCTTTCGGAGGATACTTCTTCGGCATCACCGGCTTCCATGGCTTTCACGTACTTTCCGGTGTTGTGATCAACATCGTTATGCTGATCATGGCATGGAACGGAACATTTGAAAGAAGGGGTCATTACCTGATGATCGAGAAAGCCGGATTGTACTGGCACTTCGTAGATCTGGTATGGGTGTTCGTATTCCTTTGCTTCTATCTAATTTAATTTTAAAAGAACCTAATATGGAACATAGCGTAACTGAAGTATCAATACATCACGAACCAGGGGGGAAAGAGGTTGTAAAAAAGATCATAAGAACAACTGTAATACTTTCTATCATTACTATTATTGAGTTGATGCTTGGCCTTGCCATGTATGCATTCCCTATGGCAGATGTATTGAAGCTCTTTTTGAAAGGAGTGATCGTGATCCTCTCATTGGCCAAAGCATTTTATATCGTCGGCGTTTTCATGCACCTGGGCGATGAGGTGAAGAACCTGATCATGACGATCGTTCTACCTTTGTTACTCTTTATCTGGTTCATTGCTGCGTTTTTGTACGAGGGTAGTTCATGGAGAAACCTACGCAACACATATAACGGTGTACCTTCTCAGGTAACTGCACCTGCTGAATCACATTCATCAGGATCAAGCGAGCACCATTAAACAATATAAATTCATTGTAAAAAGCATCGTTCAGGTTAAACCCTGATGGTGCTTTTTGTGTTTTATGAAGTGTAACACATGAAGAAGAGAACATTTTTTGCATTCATCCTGGTTGTCATCATTCCGATCCTGAGTTATCTTTTTGTAAGTGACCTGAGTCGAGATGCCATCAAAATGCCTCGTCGCTATTTTTATGACAGCGTAGTGGTAAAGATGGAAAAGGGGCGAAAGGTCAATGATACCATCTGGCATAAAGTAAGGCCCTTCAAATTAAACAATCAGTTCGGAAAGGAAGTTGGCCTCGCTGATCTGAATGGGAAAGTTATCATTGCTAATTTTTTCTTCACTTCTTGTCCTTCTATATGTCCGAAGCTGACCAACAACATGAAAAAGCTTCAAACGGCGTTCAAAAAAACAGACACCCTTGTCCGCTTCGTTTCATTTACGGTAGATCCTGCCCGTGATTCAGTAAGCAAGATCAAAGCATATGGTGATAAGTTTGGCATTGATCACGACACCTGGTGGATGTTGACAGGTGATCGCAATGAGATCTATGATATCGCGCTCAATGAGTTCAAGGCATCCATTGCTTCGGAGGGTAATATAGACACCGGATTCATCCATACAGAAAAGTTCTTTTTGCTGGACCGTGATCTTGTAGTTCGTGGGTGGTATAATGGACTTGATAGTAGTAATCTTGAAAAAATCATTAAGGACGTAGTGCTGCTGAATATGGAGCGTGACAAGAAAAAGAAAAGAAACCTTTTCAGAAAGTAAGTATATACTAAAAACCAAACCACATGTTACCTGCAAGTATTCAAAAGAATGATAAGAAAGCAAATGTTCTTATTATCCTATTTTCCATTATTGTATTTGTTGCTGTTGTTTTCCTTTCAAGAGTGAAGCTTGAAGTCCAACTGCCTTTTGATGTTCATTTCTTTGCCAAACTGAATGCGATCATTAACACTGCTGTGTCTCTGTTGCTGTTGACTGGATTGATCGCTGTAAAACAGGGCAAATATTTGTTGCACAAAAAAGCGATGTTCAGCGCAATGATCTTGTCTATTTTATTTTTGGTCTCTTATATTTTGCATCATCTCTTCTCTGAATCCACCTCTTATGGCGGTGATGGTGTAATGAAATCAGTCTATTACTTTATCCTGATCAGTCATATTATTCTTGCCGGGATCATCATGCCGTTTGTATTGTATACTGCATACAGGGCGCTTGTGGCAGAATGGCCGCGCCATAAACAGTTGGCCAAGATCACATGGCCTATCTGGTTCTATGTCTCAGTTACTGGCGTGATCGTTTATCTCATGATCAGTCCGTATTATCAGTGATCAATTTGATGGCTTTTGTCAGAGTAGTTCAGTATTGGGATCCCAGAATCTTTCCTTGAATTCAACGACTTTGTCATTAACTACTTTTACACCATCTTTTTCGAGTAGCTCCTGCATCTCAGTCGGTGTAGAGAAATGATGTTTGCCCGTAAGCATTCCATTTCTGTTGACAACACGTTGAGCGGGTATTGGGGGCATGACTGCATGCGATGCATTCATCGCCCAGCCTACCATGCGCGACGACAAACCCGATCCAAGGTATTTGGCAATGCTTCCGTAGTTTGTTACACGTCCTTTGGGAATTTGACGTACCACATCAAAAACGTCTTCAAAAAAATTTCTGGAGGCTGATGGCAGACCAACAACTTTAGTTGTTGTTTTCTTCGTTGTTTTTTTTCTTGAGTAATTCACTGCGTCTAGGTTCTGGTACTTTGCTGTAATTATATGGACAATTTACGCAGCCATTTCCACAACAGTTTCCATTTTCCATATGGTATTTTGCTGTGAGCACCATGTAGCCCTGTTCATTGTAGTAATAATGTTCTCCCTCAATTAGTTTCTTCTTCATTGTCTGTTTCTCCTGATATCTCGCTTTCTATGTCTTTTACTTTCTTAGCCAGTTTTTCGTCTGTCGCCAGATCAAGTTCCTCTGGCATAGAAAATCTCAAGTAGTGTATTCTGTTGCTTTTTGCAATATCCAGACTTTCATAATGCGTCCTGATCTGCAGTTCAACGTTTTCTCTCATCTCCTTGTTGACATCAGCACTGTCTTCAACCAGCTCCAGCCCGTACATCTCTATGATAAGTTTTGTAAACCCATACAACACCGGGGAGTCGGTTTTCAGATTGATATAACCACCGGGTTTCAGTATTTGTTTATATTTTCTCAAAAAAATAGGGTGCGTGAGTCTCTTCTTTAACTTTCCTGTGCGCAACTGTGGATCGGGGAAGGGCAACCAGATCTCGGAAATTTCACCCGGACTAAAATATTTTTCTATCATTCCGATCTGTGACCTGATGAAGGCCACATTGTTCAATCCTGTTTGAAGTGCTTTTTTGGCGCCTACCCAGATGCGGTTTCCTTTTACGTCAACACCAATAAAATTCTTTTCTGGATATAGCTGAGCCAATCCTACTGAATACTCTCCTTTGCCACAGGCGAGCTCAAGTACAATGGGGTGTTGATTCTGAAAAAATTCATGCCACTTGCCTGCTGTATGTTCAGGGTACTGTAAAACATTTTTGAACGTGTTGATCTCTGCGAACCGAATAAGTTTTTTTTGTCCCATATCTGGCGCAAAGGTAGCTTTCTGCGCAGATTATTCTTGCCACTTTTTGAATGCGATCACGGCATTTAATCCGCCAAAGGCAAATGCGTTGGACAGTGCATATTGAATGTCTTTTTTTCTAGATTGATTTGGTACTACATCAATATTGCACTCTTCATCTTTTTCCTCATAGTTGCCTGTCGGCGGGAGTATTCCTTCCTTCAACGCCATGATCGTTGCAATGGCTTCGAATGAACTCGTTGCACCAAGTGCGTGACCATGTAAGGATTTTGTGGAACTGATGGACATTGATTCTGCATGTTTCCCAAACACATGCTGTATGGCGGCCACTTCCATGCTGTCGTTCACCAGTGTTCCGGTGCCATGTGCATTGATGTAGTCAACCTGCTCCGGATGAATTGCTGCATCATCCATGGCCATCCTCATTGCACGTTGAGCTCCTTTCTGGTCTGGCTTGGTGATGTGAGATGCATCAGAAGTCATCCCGAAACCAACAATTTCGGCCAGGATGGTTGCCCCTCTTTCTTGAGCAGCTTCCAGGGACTCCATTACCAACATACCACTCCCTTCACCCAGGATTATCCCTTGTCGGTTTTTTGAAAATGGTCTGCATGTATCCGGAGCTACAACCCGTATGGCCTCCCAGGCTTTCAAAAAAGCAAAAGTGAATGGAGTCTCACTCCCTCCTGCAAGTGCCCGATCGCAGATGCCGCTTCTGATCAGCCAGAACGCATGCCCGATCGCATGATTGGAGGATGCACAAGCGGTTGATATAGTATAGACCGGTCCGGTTATTCCAAATTGTAAACTGATGTTGCTGGAACCACTGTTGGGCATAGTTTTTGGAATGGCAAAGGGATGAATGCGATGTTTATTTTCTCTATAAAGGGCATAGTATGATTGCTCCTGGGTGTGAATGCCGCCAATGGAGGTGCCGCAGATCACCGCAGTGCGGTGTGCGTTTGATTCATCAATATGGATGTTAGCTTGTTTGACAGCTTGCTGGGCAGCAACAACACTGACTTGCGCAAAACGATCCATCAGGTCGAGCGCTCCTTGTTCAATATATTTACCTGGATCAAAATCGCTTACTTCTGCGCCGTGTTTAAAACGGATGTGTTCGGGATCAACAGAGGTGTAAGGTTTAATGCCAGACCGACAATCGACAATATTTTTCCAGAATTCATCAATTGTTGATCCGATCGGTGAAATGATCCCCATCCCTGTAACTACTACTCTTCTTGAATGCATCGGTTGATCTTATTTCATTGCCTGCTCAATTCCTGAAACTGCTTGTCTTACTGTTTTGATGTGTTGCAGTTCAATATTGGGAATTGTGACTTTGAATTCGTCTTCAAGATCAGCGATCAGCTCAACTGCATCCAATGAATCAAGTCCAAGATCTTCAAAACTATGGTCAATCGTGATCAACTCTTTATTGATCCCTTTCTTTGATGATAAGAGGGTGGCTACTTTATTGAATACAATTTCACTCATGGATTTTCTTTTATGGTAATGTTGATGAAATAATTATATCTCGCGGCTAGCGCATGTATATTAATCATCAATGTCATTCCCATCATTACGCTTACGTGTTATTCTCTTCAAAAGTTGTTGTTTGTCACTTTTTGAAGCTTTCGATCGGAAATACTTTCGTTCTGCAGGAGCCCGTAAGCTGTTGCCGCATAATACTCCCGGCTAATTTTAAAACAACCAGTAAAATCAGAAGTATGAAGAGAATGATCATGTCAATCGCTATGGTGCTGACTGCCTTCCTTTCTCAGGCAGCAGTATCCAACTCATTTGAGAAGGCAAAAGAAATTGAAAAGGTGATCAGCAAATCAAATGCTGAACAGCAGTTCAATAATAAAACAAAAGTTAATGGTGAATGCTCCGTGACGATGAAGGGAACAATTGATCTTGGTCCGATCGAAGCAGAAGTAAGCTGTACAACAACGGCCTCAACTTGTCAGAAAGCAACAATGATGGCTATTAGTTGTCTGAGTGCAGCCGTGAAAACGGTAAGAACAATTGTTATGTGATCCTGCCGGGGGTATTATGCAATTGTTGGTCATTAATAATTTTATGAAAATGAAATTTATCTATCTGCTGAGCATGTTATTTGTGATGAGTAATGTAAACGGACAATCATCATCTACTGTCTATACCTATGAGGGCAAATTCAACAGTCGCTTTGAACGTTCGGATAATTTTGGCAATTACAAAGGATGCCTGATCGTGGATGGCGACCGATCATTATTTACGATGAAGAAAATGGGTGCTAAAGCACCAACAAACAACGAGCATCGTATTGATCTTAGTCCGGATAGCATCTTTACTGTCTACAAAGATGTTGAATCTAATTCCTTGCTTTTCGAATTCTCTGATATCCGGCAACGTACACATCTTTTTGCAGATACCTTGTTTCCTATGCTGTGGACAACCTATAAAGATGAAAAAACGATCGGGGGCATACCTTGCCTGAAAGCGGTGACGCAGTTCAAGGGTAGGGGGTACACGGCCTGGTATGCACCCTCGATCACCATTTCAGACGGACCATGGAAGCTGGGTGGATTGCCAGGCTTAATTCTTGAAGCCTATGATGATGCAGACCAATGGCATATGACCTTGACTTCTATTACTAAAGGGAATGGTTTTGATCAGCAGTATTTTGAAACAGCGATCTACAAGGGTGTTGAAGGTTTTCCTGGATTTGTTTCTTACGTGAAAAAAATGTTTGAGCGTCTGGCTCTGTCGCTCGGCGCACAATCAACCGCTAACTGTGTTGATTGTCAGACTACTCCTACGATCAATTTTTATTCATGGGAGAAGATCGAGCAATGAACATACGTGCTATCTTCTGTTTTGTATTGTTTTCTTGTTCAATTTCAAATTCCTTCGCTTTTTGTCGTAACGAGATCTATGATACACTACCTGGATCAACCTCCGGAAAAGATCTGCCAGAAGTTGTTATCAAGAAGAGAGGCGTGCCATTATATGTGCATGGTGATACGATCAGTTATGATGCTGCTCAATACAATGACGTACACACCTCAAAGCTGCAAGACCTGTTGAAGAAAGTGCCGGGATTTCGGGTGGATGAAAGCGGACGAATATTTTTTAACAGCAAAGAGATCAGTAAGATACTCATTGATGGAGATGATCTTTCGGGAAATCGGTATACTGCGCTTTCCCGAAACCTAAGGGCCTCTCTTGTAAAGCAGTTACAGGTGTTACAGCGGTTTCAGGAAAATAGGCTAATGAAGGGACATGTGGCATCAGATGCAATTGCATTAAATATAAAAATCCATGATGAGTACACAGGCAGATCAACAGGTAATTTGTTTGCATCTAACAACATTGGTTCTTATGGAGCTTTGAATGCAGATCTCTTGAAGCTTCATCGAAAGAAAAAACAGTTATTGTTTCTGGATAAAAACAATATTGGAAACGAAGGTCTGTTTGATGATCAACATATGCACTCAGAGGAAACTTTTAATCCTGACAAGAACAATACTTCATGGCCTTTCTCGGATCAAAGCTTGAAGCAGCAGCCTGCTATATCATCACGCTATAAAAAGATCAATAATGATCAAAGTATGATGAGTCTTACCTCTTTTAACCTTGGGCGATATATAAAACTTCGAACTGAAACTATTGTTGGCAGGCGGGGACGTTTTCAATATACAGATACCCGTCAGCGGTTAAGTTTGCCAGGCATTGATCCAGTAGAGGCCTATTCGTTAATGTCAACCACGCAGAAAAGTAATATTGGTTCAATGAGATTGGTTTTTGAAAGGGACAATAAACGAAAACATCTATCACGCTATACTGTTGGAGCAACTGTTAACATGATCAAAGGGGCTGTTGATGAAAACCGAAAGCTGATTGATGATATGATGCGTCGTTTTGAGCAACGACATCGAACGTATAGATTTTCTTTTCAACAGCAAGAGACCTGGTCATTTGGTAGAAAAGGATTGTTGTTAATTGATAATTCTTTTATACTCGATAACCATCATCAGAATCTACAGGTTAAAGATCCGGAATTTGTGTTTTCTCCTTTCAAGAATTATTATCACGGCTATGTCCAGCTGTTTTATCACAAGGGATTTTTCTTAGATACACATCTTGGTCGTGTACATGATCTTTATGGTGTATCCTTGCGTTACGGGATAAGAGGCTCTTACCAACGAATCATTTCAGCTCTTCATTCAAATGATCAGATCTATGATCAACAAAAAACCTATGTGTACTTCAGTGCTGTAAAGAAATTATGGTCGAGCCTTGCTCAGGAGTTTCAGTTTGCTCTTGGTTCTGCAGATCTTATCGGAACAATGGGGTATACAAACAAGCAGTTTATCTATCGCATTGAGCATACTCTTTCGTGGGATCTGAAACCGCTTAATAAAATCAGGGTTGGATTTAATGCTGATCGTGCTGCTCCACAGATGAATATGTTTCATGCCGGTCCATTGTTTCTGCATAATGGCATTTTTGCTATTCCAGCTGATCGTGCTGCCTATCCTCGTTCAACCGAAATATTTATTGATGTAACAAAAATCGATTTGTAT
>JBKCFW010000175.1:0-5097 GCA_046303675.1 bacterium | reverse complement strand
GGCCTTTCTAGTCAATGCGTCAAATCTTTTAGCGGAAAAATACATTGCCGTTCAAAAAGGCAAGAAGAACCATTACCTCGTCAAGGTGGATTGAATAAAATTCATCCACGATTGATGCTGAAAATTTTGGCACAAAAAGGTAAATATCTTATTTTTGCGTCCCGTTAGTGCGGATGCCCGATAGTATAATGGTAGTACGACAGATTTTGGTTCTGTTTGTCTTGGTTCGAATCCAGGTCGGGCAACAATTCAAGAATTATAAGTGGTTGATTTTCAACCACTTATTTTATTTTAAGGGGTCCCAAAACCCGTTTTTCCCCTATTTGTTCCCCTATTTTGAAGGAAATCCAACCTACATTCACATTAATTTGAATAGTATATTTGAGGTATAAACCTGAAAACCCAATATTTCAAATCATTTACACCATGTTACATTTTTATTCGGTTCTTATTATCAATCTAATTATGATGTTTCTTTCAATATCATTGATAAGAACACTCTATTCAAATGATTTAATTGAAAAATCAACGAAAAATTCACTCACAATCTTATCCATTCTCATCCCTATTGGTGGATTAATTACAGTTGTATTAAAACACAGGAGAGTATTGAATCATCTAGTAAGATTAAGGGATAACAAAATTTAAACCCATTCAATTGCAAAAGAAGACTACTATAAAGGTCGGGCAACAAAAAACCTGCTGAAAATTCAGCAGGTTTTTTCATTTATATCCTTCCAAAAATCAATTCAACTTTACTTTCCCGGATTTTCGGATCCATCTTAGCAGAACATAATAGAGAGCCAAAACCAATATGACAGCAAGAGATTTGATGAGTTCATTTCCCTCTCCTACCAGCTGTGGATATTTAAAAATGATGGTCAAGGAAACGCCTGCAAGCCAGAAAACCTGGGTGTTATACTCTGTGAAGAACCATACAGGCCAATTGAATTTCATGGTCTTTAGTGTGGCTCCAATGCCTTTCAGATTGGGCAACCACCTGTTCACTTTGGAACAATACTCTTTGTATTGCTCTCCAAATTGTTTCGTTAAAAAGTTTTCTTCGGCAAGGACAATCGCCTGATACAGAAACAGAAATATCGGCACCACAATGAATACATAGATCATGGAATTTGACAAAATTCCCAATCCCAAGAGCATTAAGTTATTTCCAACGTACAAAGGATTCCTGCAGTGGGTAAATAGTCCACGTGTTATGAGTGCGTCCGCATGAATCTTAAGATTCTTCCCTCCCCTTTCAATAAATGTCAACCCTATGGTAAGACTGCGTATTCCAATACCTAGTGTGGTCACAATCATTCCAATGATAAATGAATATCCCCAATAACAATCGCCAAATGTTTCCTGACTGAACAATGGTGTTGAGGGGATCAACAACAAGGCATACAGAAATATGAAAAGCTGATTCCTGTATTTAAAGAAAAAATTTCCAATCTTGATCATGTTTGTGTTTTGGTTTGAAAAACTAACTATTTGCCAAGTGCTTGAATGATCTCCTCTATAATATCGTCCGGATGCTCGAGTCCAACCGACAACCTTATAAGTCCGGGTGTTATACCTACAGCCAATCTTTCTTCTTCAGTCAACTTCGAGTGCGTAGTACTCGCAGGATGAGAAGCAATCGTTCTGCTATCACCCAAGTTGTTGGTCATTGATAACCAGGTCAGATTATTTAGAAATTTCCTTCCCCCTTCAAGTCCGCTTTTTAATTCAAATGTAAGCACGCCGCCTCCATTTTTCATCTGCTGCTTAGCTATCTTATATTGAGGATGTGATTCGAGAAAAGGATATTTCACCCAGCTCAGCGCTGGATTATTTTCCAAGGAACGCGCGATGTGAAGGGCGCTCTCAGCATGTTTATCCATACGTACGAACAAAGTTTCAAGACTTTTGGTGAGTACCCATGCGTTAAACGGACTCAACGAGGGACCTGTATTGCGCACGAAGAGATAAAGTTGTTTAACCAGTTCTTTTTTGCCTACTACTACTCCACCCAATACCCTTCCTTGTCCGTCAATAAACTTTGTAGCAGAATGTAACACCAGATCAGCTCCGTACTTTATGGGCTGTTGAACAGCTGGTGTTGCAAAACAGTTGTCGACAATGAAGAGAATATTATGTTTCTTACACAATGCTGAAACATAATTCATATCGATGATATCAAGTCCGGGATTAGATGGCGTTTCCAGATAAAGCAGTTTTGTATTTGGCTTGATCAGGGAAGCGATCTGCTCCGGCTTGTTCATGTCAAAATAACTATATTCTATACCCCATTTAGGCAGATACTTTGTGAGTATTGTATGGGTTGACCCAAAGACTGCTGATGCAGAAATAATATGATCCCCTGAAGAAAGAAAAGTCATGAAACTGGAATAGATCGCAGCCATTCCAGTAGCCGTTGCAATACCATCTTCTGCGCCTTCAAGCAGACAGATCTTTTTGATGAACTCATCCACGGTTGGATTGGAAAACCTGGAGTATATATTTACATCGAGGGTGTCATCTGCGAATGCTGCTGCCATGTCCTCGGCTGTATCATAAACGAAACTGCTTGTAAGGAACAAAGGCGTTGAGTGTTCTTTTTCGCCAGTTCTTTCTGTCTGTGCTCTTATGGCTAATGTTTCTGGACGCATCTGTATTTTTTTATTAACCGTTTAACTCCTGGCCATTCAAGATTATTTTATAACTGATCGCTGCTCCTGCAGCCCTCAACGTTTCGGCTACTGAGCAATATTTTTTCATGGATAGGTCTACAGCCCGAATGGCCTTTGCGGGTTCTACCTCACCAGAAAGATTAAAAATCACTTCTATTGTTTTCCAGAGTGAAGGCTCTTTACCTTCCTCACGCTGACCATCCACCTCCATAGAGAGGTTGGTGAGCGATTGCTTCTGTTTTTTGAGGATACTGACAACATCCACAGAACTACAACCACAAAGTGCGGCAAGTAGGGTTTGCATCGGTCTAAAACCCGAGGCATTTCCTCCCTGAGCAACAGGAATGTCTAATCGCAACACATGCCCATCGGTATCAACAATATCCATACCGTATTCGCCTTCAGCCAACTGCGCTTTGAGTAAAGCCATAAAAAACAAATTGAGTGCAAATATACACCTTCATCGCCAAAAAGGGGATCAGACCTGCCCCGCATTGATTTTCAGCGAATCTTAACTATTTTTATCTTCACATGATGAATGAAAACGCAATAACGCTTCAGGAAAAACTCTCAGCGCTGATGGGCACAGTACGTCAGATGGCAGATGAGCGACTCCAACTAATGGCAGAGATCGATCTGTTGAAAAAAGAAAAAGAGATCCTGCTCAATGCAATAGATCAGTATGCAGACATGGAGATAAACTACCTAGAGCTGAAAGAAAAAAACGTTTTGCTTGAAAGTCAGATCAATTCACTGATCGGCGCAATAGAGCATATCGAAAACGAGATGAAATAGAGACAACGATCATCTACCCCTCTTTGAGTCTTTTCACGCAATCAGCCAGACTTTCCTTCCACTCTTGAGGATCATAACCAAACTCCTCTTTGATCTTGGTTTTATCCATCACACTATATAAAGGTCTCTTGGCAGGTGTAGGATATGCACTTGTGGGTATAGGAGTCACAAGGCATTTACTATCCAATAGTTTCTTGATCTCAAGTGCAAATTCATACCAAGTGATCTCTCCTTCATTGGAAAAATTGTAAATCCCCGGCTTCCAGGATGAATATCCAATAACATACATGATGAACCCAGCAAGATCAGCAGCTGAGGTCGGACTGCCTCTTTGGTCATCAACCACATTGATCTCCTCCTTTTCGTTCATTAGCCTCATCATGGTCTTGACAAAATTATGACCATGATAAGAATATACCCATGAAGTTCTGATCACCACAGATTCAGGATTATGCTTGAATGCCTGATCTTCACCTGCTTTTTTTGATGTGCCATACACTGATTGTGGTGAGGTAGGATCTGTCTCTTTGTAAGGTATTGTCGAATCACCTCCGTAAACATAATCGGTTGAAATATGTATAAATTTTGTGCTGTGAGCGGCGGAAACTGCCGCAAGGATACCAACAGACTCAGCATTGACGATGAAAGCCAATTCAGATTCCTGTTCTGCACGATCTACTGCAGTATATGCCGCACAGTTGATACAGTAATCAGGCTTGAATGCATCAAATGTATTTCTCACTAACTCATAATGATGAATTGGCAGGTCTTCGCGAGAGAGAAAAAGAAATTCATATTGATTGAATTCCTTTGAGATATCTCGAAGCTCTTTACCAAGCTGACCATTTGCGCCTGTGACAAGTATTTTTTTAAGCTCTGCCATGATTAGAAGTTCGCATCTGTATCTGCCAATCGAGGTAATATGAGATCTTTCTCAGAAACACTGATATCATTATCAGGAATTCTCCAATCGATCGCCAGTGAAGGGTCATTGTAAAGAATACCCGATTCACTTGCTTTGTTATACAAAGCATCACACTTGTAAAGTACATCGGCAGTTTGACTCAACACCGAAAATCCATGAGCGAAACCTTTCGGAACAAGTAACTGTAACTTATTTTCTGAAGACAGGATAATTGAGTATGACTTTCCGTAAGTCGGCTGATCTTTTCTCAGATCAACTACCACATCAAGTATTTCACCCTGTAATACACGTACAAGTTTTGTTTGAGCATGAGGTGATTGCTGGAAGTGGAGTCCGCGTATTACGCCATGCAATGAGTGTGACTGATTGTCCTGAACCCAAATATGATTAAGGCCAAGCTCTGAAAAAGTTTTGCTGTTGTAGCTTTCAAAGAAAAATCCACGGCTGTCGTTGAACACGGCAGGGGATAATATCAACAATCCTTCAAAAGTTGTTGTTTCGATTTTCATCATCATCGAGTTACATATTGTTGATCATAATACTGTTTATAAGACCCTGATGTGACATTGTCCACCCAAGATGAATTAGCAAGATACCAGTCCACTGTTCGCTCCAATCCCTCTTCAAATTGCAACGAAGGCTTCCAGCCCAGCTTGTTGTTCAACTTGGTAGCGTCAATCGCATAGCGCTTGTCGTGCCCGG
>JBKCFW010000174.1:0-8086 GCA_046303675.1 bacterium | reverse complement strand
GTGCTCCCCTATGCATCTTCAGTATCCGGTGCAGTCATCAAACCAACTGAAGAAGGTGTGATACGGCACAAGGCTTTAACAGCTATGGAAGAGCAGACAAATATGCAGCTCACGCAAATTCGTCAGCAAATTGAACTATTGGCATTGCAAGCCCAGGAGATACAACGCCGCAAAGAATTGTCCGTGTTGATCTACAGCGCTAAATTAAATTTCACACCGGTTATTGGTCAGGTTTACTATCTCTATGAAAAAAAAGAAGGTGAACATATTCTTTCAATGGTAAGTCCAAGAGAATGGGGACGCTCAGGTCCTTTCAAGAAACTGGTGGCATCAGTTAAGCTATTGGCCGATCACACCTGGATGGAAGTTGTTTAGCCATCAGCTTTATTTTTTGAATTGAACGCCTAAACCAACGAGTGATTTAAATTGTAACCCGGGAGAATTACCAAGCGGACCAAACAATCTTGCATCATCATCATAGATGAGATCAACATTCCAATTGACCGTAAAGATCTTCGAGAGTTTGACACTCAGGATATTTGACATGAATAGATCTACATTTTGAGGATTTTCCCTGTAATTAGAAAACAGATCCAGCCTTGCTTTGTATACAATGTTTGGTGCGATGTCTTTTAGGAAATTGACTGTGGCGTAAGCACCAACTTCCAGGGTTGATCTTTTTCCCGGATCAACGCCATACATACCCTTTGAAGATAAGAATGGTTCATTAACAAAAACCCAGCGTGCGGTAAGTGGAGATACAAAGATAGAAGTACTGGTCGCGGGTTTATAATCGATACCAATACTATTCAGCAAGTATCCAGGCGACATGAAACTAGATGTTAGCGTCCTTACTCCACCTTCATAGGCGTAACCCTTGAAAAATTGTGATCTCAGGTTAACCAGAACAGCATAATTGATTTTATTGTTGATTGCGTAACCATATTTTGAAACGAAATCAAAGCGATCATCATTTTTCCTGTTGCCAAGACTGGTGGAACTAACATAACCCAGGTTAAAATCGAATGTATTATCCCAGCTATTCTTATTTTTTTTGTAATTGGCATACATATTCAAAATAGATCCAACAGAGAGTGAAGATTTATCACCACCTGCCGCCCAATTACTCAAGGATGCTTGAGAGAATGTAAGATTGTATAGGATCCCCTTTTTCCATGTCTTATCGGAAGATGCTGATTGTATTTTTTTATCCGCTTTCTGAGATTCTGATTGTAAATTTTTGATGACGTTGTCTTGTGCAAATGAAGGGGTTAAGAAAATCAGAAACATATAAAGTAACAAAACGTTATACTTCATAAAAAAGAGTTACCAAGAATTATAGGATTCGATTAAAAAACAAATATAGGTTCATCGATCATTTTACACAATTTCTATATCATTCCTTCATCAGAACTACATGTTTATGTCATAAAAAAGGCCTTCATTGATGAAGGCCTTTTCTATCAGAATAAAACTAAGTTATTTCACTTCCTCAAATTCTGCATCTGTAACATTTTCTGCTCCAGAGGCTGATCCTGCGCTCGGATCACCGGTTTGAGCACCGGGTTGTTCAGCACCTTGGGTTGCATTATACATATCCTGACTTGCAGCCATCCATGCATCATTGAGTTCTTTGGTAGCAGCTTCAATAGCATCCAGATCCTGCAATTTGTGTGCTTCTTTCAATTTGGCAAGTGAAGCATCAATTACCGCTTTTTTCTCAGCAGGAATTTTTTCTCCAAATTCCTTAAGTTGTTTCTCAGTTTGGAAGATGAGTCCGTCTGCAGCATTTAATTTCTCAATTCTCTCCTTCTCAATTTTATCTGAAGCTTCATTGGCTTTTGCCTCTGCCTTCATTTTTTCAATTTCCTCTTTGGTGAGTCCACTGCCCGCCTCAATACGGATCTTCTGTTCTTTACCTGTTCCTTTATCTTTTGCGCTCACGTTTATCAAGCCATTGGCATCGATATCGAATGTCACTTCAATTTGAGGAACACCCCTTGGTGCAGGTGGAATATTGTCTAGATTGAAAATACCAAGTGTTTTATTTTGATTCGCCATTGGTCTTTCCCCTTGCAACACATGGATCTGAACGCCAGGCTGATTGTCTGCCGCAGTAGAAAAAGTTTCTGATTTCTTTGTAGGGATCGTGGTATTGGAAGGTATAAGGACTGTCATCACACCACCCAACGTTTCAATTCCCAAGCTAAGAGGAGTTACATCAAGCAGCAACACGTCTTTTACCTCTCCTGTCAATACCGCCCCTTGAACACCGGCACCGATGGCAACAGCCTCATCAGGGTTCACACTTCTGTTTGGTTTTTTGCCAAAGAATTTTTCAACGATTTCCTGGACTTTGGGTATCCTGGTGGAACCTCCTACAAGGATCACTTCATCAATCTCTGAAGAAGACATTCCGGCGTCTTTGAGTGCCTGTTCACAGGGTGTCAGGCAACGTTCGAAAAGCTTGTCAGCGATCTGTTCAAACTTTGCACGGGTTAATTTTTTTACAAGGTGTTTAGGAACACCATCCACAGCAGTTACGTAGGGCAGGTTGATCTCTGTTTCTGTTGAACCTGACAATTCGATCTTGGCTTTCTCGGCAGCTTCCTTAAGACGCTGTAATGCCATTGGATCTTTTCTTAGATCAACATTCTCGTCCTTCTGAAACTCTTCTGCGATCCAGTCCATGATCACCTTGTCGAAGTCATCACCACCAAGGTGGGTATCCCCATTGGTTGACTTCACTTCGAACACACCATCACCCAGCTCAAGAACTGATACGTCAAATGTTCCACCTCCGAGGTCAAAAACAGCGATCTTGCTATCAGTTTTCTTCTTATCCAAACCATAAGCCAATGCTGCTGCAGTTGGCTCATTGATGATCCTTCTGATGTTCAATCCGGCGATCTCACCAGCTTCTTTTGTAGCCTGACGCTGTGCATCGTTAAAATAAGCTGGAACGGTCACCACAGCTTCATTTACCTCATGACCGAGGTAATCCTCGGCGATTTTCTTCATTTTCTGAAGCACCATAGCGCTGATCTCCTGAGGAGTATATAAACGACCATCAATATCAATACGTACCGTGTTGTTATCCCCTTTGGCAACCTTGTAACTCCAATGTTTAATCTCTTCTGAAACCTCATCAAAACGTCGGCCCATGAATCTTTTCACACTGGTGATGGTATTGATGGGGTTAGTGATGGCCTGACGCTTGGCAGGATCACCCACTTTCCTTTCACCATTCTTTAGAAATGCAACCACACTTGGGGTGGTCCTTCTTCCTTCATCATTGGCTATGACAACAGGCTCATTTCCTTCCATTACTGAAACGCAACTGTTGGTAGTTCCGAGGTCAATTCCTATAATTTTTGCCATAAATTTTGATTTAGATACCCGACATGTACAATTGATGTGCCGTTCACAAAATCAGGAAATCTTGTCAGTTTTTAGCGTATTTGACTGACAAACAAAAACTTATGCATCGTTCAATTCGACCAAAATGGCATATTTGAAGCAAACAAAGTCAATCTATGAACCAACCCTTTTACACAATAAACAACGTCAGATTGATTAAAGATCATTACTGCATTGAAGTTTTGAAGCTGAAGTGCCGTTGAGCGAGATAACTAAACCCCACTACAAAAAAAGTTGTGATGATCTTGGAAATGGTGGGATAAAAATGCAATTGATCAACCAGGAGCTTTAAAAAAGCATAATTCAGTAGCAGACTGACACATACCGAGAGAAAATACCTGAATAACTGAACTCTTCCTCGAAGAGACGATTCCTGAAATACGATGAACCTCATAAGCAGAAAACCGGTGGGAAAACTGACTAAAAAAGCCATGAGGAATGCAGCGATATGTGGACTAATAACGATAAAAGGCAAGGTCAACATTTCCTTCTGAAGAACGAAGTTATAGAACACAAAAAACAAAAAAATATCAAATACCGTGTTGACCCCACCACAAGCAGCATATCTGAAGGTGGTTTTATCAAACATTTTTCTAAAAAACGGATAAAAAAATTCCAAAATAGATTCTATGATCGACTTCAACTGTTAATGATTTATCTATGCGTTGTTGGTATCAAATCTTATGAAAAACGTTGCATGCTTTTTTGAGAACGTAGCGCCAATGGCATGATGAACAGCGATCATTTTGGAATTAAAATCACCAACCCATGACAATTCAAGTTCATGATAGTGACTTAATGTTTGAGTATATTCCTGAAGTTTCATGAACAATGCAGATTCGAGACCCTGGTTTCGGTATTTCTCCTTGGTTCCCATGATCACGGCTCGCATACGGGTATGTTTGACCGTCATCTTGTTCCACAAAAACTTCAGTTTACCGAAAAGATCCAGCTTCCCGTTAAGGCCTTTGATCAGTTCATTGGTGTCAGGTAAGATCATAATAAAAGAGACAGGTTCACCCTCTTTGCTATAAGCAAACCAGATCAATTTCGGATCCATTACAGGTTTGATCTTGGTGATGGTCTCCTCAATTGTAGCATCAGTAACTGCCGTGAAATTCTCAAAATCCTTCCAGGCATCATTGTATATTTCTTTAAAATCCCTGGAGTATCTGGGGATATCTGAGGTTTCGAGATGGCGGAACTGATATCCATTGCGTTTGGAGACCCAGTTGGATATTTTGATTACTTTCTCAGGCAGACCCTTACGGACATCAATGCTGTTTGAGATCTGCTCATATTTTATATTGAAACCGTAATTCTCAAAAAATGACTTGTAGTAAGATGGATTATAGTTCATTCCATAAAACGCAGGCTTGAACCCTTCAATAAGAAGTCCCCACCACATATCATTCTCGCCAAAGTTGATCGGTCCGTTCATGGCTTTCATTCCACGCTCCGAGAGCCATGACTTTGCCTGATCAAATAACATGAATGCAGCCTCCTGATCATTGATGCATTCAAAGAAACCACACCCTCCAGTTGGCTGCTCTTCGAGAAAAGCCTTTTTCTCATTGATAAATGCAGCAATCCTACCAATGGACCTGTGTTGATCATCAAATAACACCCAACGGGCGCAGCTTCCAAATGTGAAGAAATTATTTTTTAAAGGATCAAATACCGATTCAATATCGTTCAGCAAAGGACATACCCAGTTGGGATCATCCTTGTATATGTTGAATGGCAACTCAAGAAATTGCCGTTTTGACTGCTCGTCATGTACTTCAATAATTCTCATATTCGGCTACTAAACTATGAAATTACCAAATGGAAAGGTAAGGATGAGAATAAAGAATCTCAATTGGTAACCTATGTAAATATACACCTCAGACTTATAGATTGATAAAATAGCGGGAATCGTACATTTGCAACAATCTATTCGTTATGCTAAGCAATTTGATAAGGGAAAAGTCTTCTAAAGCGCTTCAAGAGCTGTACAATGTTTCATTCTCAGCAAAGGATTTTCAGATAAACCCAACCAAACCAGAATTTGAGGGTGATTATACCATTGTTCTCTTTTCACTCGTCAAGTCACTAAAAACAAATCCAGATCAACTCGGCAATACGCTTGGAAATTATCTGACAGAAAAACACCCGGATATTTTCACAGGATACAACATCATCAAAGGTTTTTTAAACCTGACCGTGAATAGTGATCTGTTGATCAACATGCTAAACATATATTACCAGGACCCTTGCTTTGGAAAGGCTCCGATCAATGGTAAAAAGATCATGGTTGAATACTCCTCACCGAACACCAACAAGCCTCTCCACCTCGGCCATTTGCGCAATAACTTTCTTGGAAGAAGCATAGCAAAGATCCTGGAGGCCAATGGGTATGAAGTAATCAAAACCTGTATTGTCAACGATCGGGGTATTCATATTTGCAAAAGCATGATCGCATGGCTTAGGTATGCTGATGGTGCTACACCTGAATCAACCGGTACAAAAGGCGATCACTTTGTAGGTGAGTATTATGTTAAATTTAATGATGCTTACAAGCAAGAAGTAGATACACTCATTGCTCAGGGAAAAGACAAGGCAACTGCAGAAAAGGAGGCCCCGATCATGCAGGAGGCTCAACAAATGCTGGTAGATTGGGAAAAAGGAGTTCCCCAAGTGATGGAGCTCTGGAAAAAAATGAATCAGTGGGTATATGAAGGTTTTGATGTTACCTACAAGAGAATTGGATCCGACTTTGTAAAAACGTATTATGAGAGTGAGACGTATCTACTTGGGAAAGATACTGTTGAATTAGGACTAAGCAAGAAGGTCTTCAATAAAAAAGAAGATGGAAGTGTATGGATAGACCTAACAGACGAAGGTCTTGATGAAAAATTAGTGCTCAGGAAGGATGGCACATCAGTATACATAACACAAGACATCGGATTGGCGCAGCGAAAGTATGATGAGTTCAAGATGGACAAGAGTATTTATGTTATTGGTGACGAACAGAACTATCATATGAAAGTCTTGCAATTGATCTGCAAAAAGTTGCAACTCCCTTATGCTGATTCCATCTACCATCTCTCCTATGGCATGGTTGAACTTCCATCAGGAAAAATGAAAAGCCGGGAAGGAACAGTTGTGGATGCAGACGACCTGATTGATGAAATGGTATCCATTGCCAGAGAACATACCGAAAATCTGGGCAAAGTAAAAGATTTCTCAGCGGAAGAACTGAATGTGTTGTACGACACCATTGGCCTGGGTGCGTTGAAGTATTTTCTTTTGAGGGTAGACCCCAAGAAAAAAATGATATTCAATCCGGCTGAGTCGATCGACTTCCATGGCTCTACGGGTCCATTTATTCAATACACACATGCCAGAATAAAATCTGTATTGAGGAAATCAAGTATTGACAAGGATTTTAAAGTGTATGCAGCAGGACTGCTTGAAACAGAGAAAGAGCTTTTGCTGCTTTGCGAACAGAACGAAACTGTGCTGATCCAGGCTGCAGAATCGCTCGATCCTTCAACACTTGCCACTTATCTGTTTCAGCTGGCACAATCTTTCAACTCGTTTTATGCCAATCTTTCAATAGCAGGTGCAGAAACAGAAGAAAAAAAGCAATTGAGACTTAAGATATCTTCAATGGTTGCAACGATCATCAGTTCGGGGATGGAACTGCTCGGGATTTCAGTACCGGATAAAATGTAAACAACCAGTATTTAAGCAGATACTTTTTTCAACAATACTGCACCAAGGGGCGGTAGGCAAAGTTCAATACTGTCAAGATTTGAATTAACGCCTTTTTTCGAGCTCAGTACAGCATCGTTGATAAAATGACCCGTACCCCAATAAGCTTTTGCATCGCTATTGAAGATCTCTCTCCAACTGGTATTCTCGTCTACGTTTACTACCCAAGCACTTCTTTCAACAGGTGTCATATTCAGTAATACAATGATCTCATCATCTTTACGCTTACCAATTCGTTTGAACGCTACTATTGATTCTTCACGATGGTCAAGGTCATGCCAGTAAAATCCTTCAAAGCTGAATTGTTGTTGATGTAAAGCAGTTTCTGATGTAAGTAGATGAGTAAGATCTCTAACACATAGTTTCAATCCGGCATGACAATCATACTGAAGCAGATCCCAGCGCAAAGCCGTTCTATAATCCCACTCATCGGTTTGTCCGAATTCATTCCCCATAAACAGCAGCTTTGCCCCTGGATGAGTGAACATGTAAGTATAGAGCAATCGCAGATTAGCAAATTTCTGCCACTCATCACCCGGCATTTTAAAGATCATCGGTGATTTCCCATGGACAACTTCATCATGACTCAAGGGAAGCATGAAATTTTCATCATAATAATAGACCATGCTAAAGGTCAGTTGATCTTGCTGATGTTTTCTATACAGGGGATCTTGCTTAAAATATCTAAGGGTATCATGCATCCAACCCATCATCCATTTCATTCCGAATCCAAGACCTCCTTCATAGGTGGGCCTTGATACACCGGGCCAATTGGTAGCCTCTTCAGCGATGGTTTGCACTCCTTGAAAATCACGATATACCATGTCATTCATGTCTTTCAAAAAAGCAATTGCCTCCAAATTGCCATTCCCGCCAAATTCATTGGGCTCCCATTCACCATCATTCC
>JBKCFW010000173.1:0-6600 GCA_046303675.1 bacterium | reverse complement strand
TCTGTTTTAAATACATGGAAGAAAATCCGCAATGCGGCATGAGCACAGTAAGACTACAATATCCTGATGGAAGGCTTCAATACAATTGCAGAAGGTTCAGAACAATAAAATGGGAATTATTAGAAATAATTCCACTGTATCGACTTCTACCCAGGCAAGAAAGAGAAGACCTGATGTTGCACCACTATTTTAGCCATGATAGAATAATTAATTGCGATTGGGTCTGGGGCACATTTATGTTTTTCAGAGCAGATATAGTACAAAAATTACCCAACAAAAAACTTGCAGAGGATTTCTTCATGTATTGTGAAGATGTTTTATGGTGTTGGCAAATCAAGCAATTGGGATTAAAAATTACTTTCTTGCCAGAAGGCAAAGTAATGCATGTTCACAAGGCAAGTAGTAAAGGTAAAATCAAACAAATCAAGAAAACCATCATTCACAATCACAGCCTATTTATGAAAAGAATATACCCAGACTGGAGATGGTATATTTTTAACTTGATTTATAAAACAAAACAAAATCTAAATCAATTTATATAGAATTTATTTATAAAAATGAATCCTTAATCATCGAAATCAACGTCGTTTAAAAAGCAAGTTTCGTGTTAATTTAAAAGGGAAAGTAATAAGGCCAATAAAGATTTCTTTAAACAAACTATACTTCATTCCATATACATTCACATTCAATAAAATATGGGTATAAATTGCCTTAAATTCAAGATAACAAAGTAGATTATAAACAATACTCCGAGTTGTCTTAAAATGTAATGGGAAAGGTTTGTAAAACATTTTATATGCTTCATCGAAATCAATCAAAGCAAGTTTTACACACTGAATGATAAAATCCTTATTCAAATCAAAAAGTTCTATAACTCCTTTATTGGGGATGTTAAACCGATTAAAATCAACTGATACAGAGTTGAACCAACGAGTCTTAGGATTTAATAACTGTACCATTGGTAATATCTTACCAGCATCAGAAGTAGATGCCCATGTTATTCCGGAAGAGGTGCCTAATAAAAATGTACAGAAGTTTGATAAGTATGCAGTTTCTCTTAAACTAAGTACACTACCATCAATGATCGATTTGTTTTCGTGTAAAATAGGATTAGGAGATGATAAAATAATAGCATAGTTGTTGTTTTCGACAATTTTCTCAGCAAGATCAATAGCAAATTCAGGAGTTATTGCTGACTGACCACTTTGAGGTGCATATTCAAAAAGTATGACCTGCTGATACTCATTTAAACAATTATCCTTGACAAATTTTTCAACAGTTTCTTTCTCCTGTTGAAATAATCTTAATACGGGTTGAAGCGGTAATGTTATTGGTCGTGGATATGCTCTAAGGATGTTACCGCGAATACTTCCATCATAATAGCATAGGTTTGTATCAATATTATTGATCGTAAATATCTTTGTATACAAACCATCTTGATATTTTTTAAATATGCTTTTTTTAAATTTTCTATAAGCAGATACATTGTTTTTAGGTACAGTATCCACCACCATGATTTCATCAATATACGGATTGTTTAAGATGATATTTTTACAAAAAGAAGCAATTGCCCATGTTAAATGACAGTCAGGATAATCATGTTTAATTTGTCGAGCTACAGCAGTTGCATATAAACAATCACCATTAGAATATAATTGAATCATTAATATTTGATCAGACATTGTCATGATTCACTATTTATCATCATATATGCCAAATCAGTTAAATTAACTTCAGGAGTCCAGTCAAGCGCATGTATAATAGAGGGATCTGAAATCAAACATGCATAGTCGGATTTGAAACTTTCACTTGATATAACATATTTTCTCCAATCATTATCTATAACATTGAAACATACCTCTACCCATTGCTTAATTGAATACCCCAAACCAGATCCAATGTTAGCCTCGAAAACTTTGTCTTGCTGTACTAATGTCCATACGGCATTTACAACATCCCCTGCGAATGTCCATTCTTTTACAACATTAAGATCCCCTATTTCTAACTTCTCATCACTCCCATTGGAAATTCTCTTGACAGCCTCAGTGATTTTCTTAGAAATGTGCCTTTCTGATCTTCGAGGGCTGTCGTGATTAAAAAAATAGCCTACATATACTTTTATCCCAAGTCTTCTGTAATAACGTGCTGCATAAACAGAATGTATACGACTCACGGAATAAGGATCGCGAGCTTCGAATGGATCAGATTCTTTTATCGGATTTCCCAGATTCGTAAATTGAAGTCCACTGCCAGAAATAAAAACCTTTGTGTTAGGTGAAACATTTTTTACTGCTTCAAGTATATTTATAGTCCCTGTGCAAATTGTAGCATGATTTTCAAAAAGAGCAGAATGATTTATAGTTGAATTTGCAGCAAAATGAAAAATATAATTTGGCTGGTTTTTTTCTATCAATTCAGAAACTTGAGAAAAATTTGAAATATCAATATTCGAACCAGACTGATTGCAATGATTGAATGAATTAAACCTACCTATTGGGATCACGCTGATACCACTTTTCATCAGTAGGTTTGATAAATAAAAACCATCTTGTCCATTGGCACCAAAGATAATTGCAGTAACCATTACAGAATATTTTTTAAAACAAAAATTGTATTTACGCGTGTATCGGCGTATACGAAATATTCTTTTGAAATCATGTAATCTATAATTTCATTTTTTTTATAGGTATTCCCATTTTCATCATATCCCATAGTTTCTACACAAAATACCTCAGGTTTATATTTATCAAAATCAAATGCTTTTAATATATCAAAATCCAAACCTTCGATGTCAAGTGAAACAAAATTTGGATATCTATATTGAAAATGATTTTCTAAAATTGAATTAATTGAAAGAATTGGCACTTGAACCACCTCTTTTATATTTATTTTTCCAATACCCTTCATCCCCACTTCTGACCAATGCATGGCTTCACTTTTAGAAAAAGTACTAAGTCCATTAGCAAAATTTGGAAATAAATAAAAATCAGCTTTAGGAATATCGAAAGCACCAACGCCAACATTTAAAACAATATCCCGAGGTCTAACACTTTTATTTTTTCTATACAAATATCTATTTGGCTCTATCAAAACACCACTGGAACCACGGAGATAAAAAAAATAAGTATTGCTGATAAAACGAGGTTCATTTGCTCCAAGATCAAGGTAAGATGGGTTTTTTATATTAAGTTGATTAAAGAGATGACTAATAATCAAATCTTCACCAAACTGGGAAAAATTAAGTTGTAACGAAGGCGATAAAAATTTTAAAATTTTTCTAAACAACTTCATTTTTGAAAATTAAGTTTTTCAGCTTATTAACACTGATTTTTTTTAAAAGTGATTTATATTTTTGGTATCTGTTCACTATAATGTAACTAAAATTCTTTTTTAACAATGGCAATTCATATTCAAGTGAAGATTTCTGGTTGTTGAAACTACTTTGATAGTTCAAAATAAGAGTTTTGAACTTGTTCATAAAATTTTCAGATCGCCATTCTTCTTTCATTTTTTTTACAAAAGGAACTGACTTATCAATTGAATCCCTCAAGCTGAATTCGGGATAGGAAGGTAGATACTCATGAATATGTCTAAATGTGGTATTATTTGAAACAGCTAAAGGTCGCTCGGTTACAATAGCCTGGTCCGTTGTAGCCGATAAACCTGGCATATCTCGATCATATAAGAAACAATTAAGTGTATTATTATTACACCATTTTATTAGCTCCTCTTTAGTCATAAAATCATGCGTAACTTCAACTTCGATTCCAGGATTTGCTCTTGATTTACATATGTTCGCTAAATAGTAGGCATATTTTTCCGAATCAGGAACAAAGTCGCCATAAGGAATATTTAGTTTTATAATTGCTCGATCAAATTCCTTATTTACTGCATCAACAACATGCTGAAACCCCTTCCCTTTGGTTGCAAATCCAAAAGTGCCTATTACAGGAATCTCATGATCAATCTTTGGCAAATCAAAAGTTACATCTTCTAAGGGTCTTGGGAAGCTTATTATTCTACTATCTTTAGATTTTAGCGTTGGGTCTAATGCACAGTACAAATCAAAATGATTTTTAGGACACAAAACAAAAACATCATTTGGGGCTACTTCCAAAACCATTGTTATTACAAATCCTAAACTTTTTTTTAATGATTTTGTCTCAAGCCAACTCATTGTAGTTGGGTGATAATTAAAAAAATAAAAGTCATAACCCAATGGAATCTTTCTATTGTTAATATCAATTTCCTTATAATCTAAAGTGTAGGCATCCGAATTTTTGATACTTTGATATACCATGAAACCAGATTCATAAATACTATCCTGTGCTTTTATGTTATTTAAAAATAGCCCCCTAATCATGATGAGAAAAATAGAAAATACTATCTCTTAAATATTTCAATTGTTGGTATTGGAAAAATAAATCCTGTACCCTTTGAAAGGGCTTCTTTTTCCCTTTCGATGAATTCTTCTTTAAAATGCCAAGGTAGTACAAGATAGTAATCAGGATTCATTGCCCTGCTCTCAGTCTCACTGATTATGGGAATATTTGTACCAAGTGTGTATGCTCCATACTTATCCGGATTTCTTTCTGCAGCATATTCAACCAGCATACTATTTATATTGCACCACTGTAGAATTGTATTACCCTTTGTAGACGCTCCGTATATGTGAACTCGCTTACCTTCCTGCTTTAATTTTACCAGCAGATCGTGTAGCTCATTCTTCACTTTTTCAATTCTATATTGAAACGCGACATAAGGCTTATCAGTATCAAGCTCAAGATCAAATTCCTTTTGCCTGATATCGTTCATCAGTTTGTGATCCTCCTTGTTATAATAAAGGCCACTCTCTTTATGCGTTGCGTAACATCTTATACTGCCACCATTTATGTCATTAAATGAAATCTTGAAAATCTTCATGCCAGCCATAGAAACTATCTTTTCCAATACTGCTAGACTATAGTATTCAAGATGTTCATGACAGATGGTATCATAGCTATCGAGCTCGAGCATATGTGGCATATAGCTCATCTCAAAAACCCAGATTCCTTCTGGAGATAAAATACTTTTTATGTTTTTAACGAAATCAACAGGATTCTCAAGATCATAGAACATCGCAATGGAAGTAACAATATCCATTTTCTTTTCCCCAATCGCTTTTGAAAGCTCTGCAGACGGAAAAATATCCTGCACAACAGTTGCGTTTTTTACTTCCTGGGCAACATCACTAGGATCACACCCAAACTTATTATAGTTTGAAGGATAAAAATTTAATAGTGTACCGTCATTACACCCAATATCCAGAACGTTACAGTTATCCTTCTTTATGAGCGAGTAAACACTTTCAACAATTTGACTAAGGTGATTTCGCATTGTTGTATTTGTTCCACTGCGATACCAATAAGCAGCGTACAAAATTTCTGGTGGCACACTGTGTTCCATCTGCAATAGGCCGCAGGCATTCTCATCCTCCTGAGGATTACATCTGACCAGAGAACAATTTATTTTACGATGAGATGGCATCTCTTTGCCTGGCTTGACGAAAGACCCCTGTAAAAACTGAGGACCAAGATCAATAACGGGAGTCAGTGAGGAAGATCCACAGACTCTGCATGTAGTTCGCCTTCTTATATGCATATTTTATGATTGAGTTTTGTTAACAATCAAAGACTGAAAAATACTATTTATAGAATCAATGCATTTATTTCTCTCAAGATTTAAAATTGCAAGCTGTTTAACCACAATATCCTTTTGATCTACAGGCACTTTGTCAAATTCGTAAACTTTTTCCTGCTCATGCCAAAGTGCACAGTTTATGTCAGCAAGCTGATAAAAAACCTCTCCGATGTTACCTATGATTGTCCGGGTTTCATTTCCCTCCTGCTTAAACACCTTATTACTGGCAAATGTCAACTTCGATGGTGAAATCCTACCGGAAACTGCATCGCCAATGTATTCATCTATTTCTTCTTGAAGTTCCTTGCACTGGTTGGCTAAACTTTCTAACCTGCTCTCGTCCGTTGAATGATATTGCTTAAGTTTTACAATAGTGAGTTTGTCGCAGAGCATCCCAAGTGTTTCAGCCATAGTTGAAATTTAAACTTAACAAACTTAATCTATTTCGCTGAATTTCAGCTTGTTGAAATATGGAAATCAATATTAATCAAGCACTTATTTAAAGAACCATTTGAGAAGTAAGATAACTTCTATGATTTGAGCTCTAAGAAAGGAGTGTAAATGTCATGTTCTATTTGAGCCAAAATAATCCTACGATTACTTGGACCGGTCCAACAACTGGGTGAGAGCAGAGTTATCAGAACTTGAAAAGTTGCTTATGAAACGTTGCTAAGTTCAAAGGATTTACGCAAAAGATAATTTCCACCAAATAAAACAACACCAAATATTAAAGAAGCAACAATGCTATTACCATAAAACGGTACACCATCAATATAAGACTGCATCAACCCTGAAAAAGTCTTTGGTCGTTGATAACCACCGTTACCTGCCCAAGTGAGGAGATTTGAAATGATGAAGAATACAGTTGGAGCTGCAATAAGTCCCTTGATGATTGAGGGAACCTTATTCCCATCAATAAAA